>NZ_VRZC01000009.1 GCF_016743215.1 Geminocystis sp. GBBB08 | reverse complement strand
AATTGAGAAGAGTTAACAGATTGTTTATAGGTTAATAATTTTTTAGCAATTTTATTCTCAGATGAAGATAAAGATTCTTTGAGGGCGAATGAAGAAGAATTATTAACGTGTAAAAGAATTTGTTGCCATTGAGATTCAGATAAAAAAGATAAATCTTCTTGCTCTGATAATGATAATATGTTGTGGCTTATGGCATAAGTATTATTTTTTAAACTACGAATATTGTCTATTTGTTGCAGTTTCTCTTCTATTTTGATTTGAATTTTCTGTGTTAAATTTATATCTTGTTTAAAAACTGGTAATAAACCACTACGAGTTTTTTTCTTTAACTCTTCTGTAGTAATATCGTCAACAAAATCACCGTTCCGGGGGGCAATAATTTTTGTAGGAGAAATAGTGCCAACGGCTAATTCTGGTTGATTATAAAAACGATAGCTAATTAATCCAGTAAAAGTAGAGACGGATAATAACACCATCACTGGAGAGTGAATTTTACATATCCATCGAAATATGATAGGTTTATCTTCATCGTAATGATAAGAGTTAGACTCTCGATGGCAAGAGACGGAAATAGAGTGTGGAGTATCTTTATTTTGCCAGTCTTGAAAAGTTTTGCGAATCAACTGTAACGTATTCATATTAAATCAATTTGACCCCTAAGACCAATAATAAGCGTATAACTTTAAACGTAATCACAACTCCTCTACTTAACCTAATCTCATTATACTTTATTTATTCTCATCTCCTAGTCTCCTCATCTTGTAGAGAATGAGGAATGACGAATATTCAACGCCTTGACATTTATTTTCTACCTAAAAATCAATGAATGTTCAATAAATTAAACTGAAAGTCATATCAAATAAAGTTTCTAGTTTATTTTAATTAACTTTATGTGTTAGCTTTTTATTCATTTTATTGATAATCAATTCCTATTTCTTGATTTTTATAACATTGTTGGGCTTCTAAAGAAATTAAACTTAAGGGAATATTATATTTACGGGCAAGGTTGGCACAATCTTCATATTCTGGTTGAATATTGAGAATTTTTCCGTCTTTTTTGGCTATTTTTACCAAAACATCGCCATATTTTGTGTTAATTGTGTTAATTTCTCTCTCTAAAACTGAGCGTTGTTGAATTTGACGGCGAATACCTATGGTAGTAGTTTCTCGAAAAATAATGCTTTCACAAGTATCTATTTTATCTAAGTCACAAATTACTGTTAATAAAACTCCCAATCGATTTTTTTTCATCATCACAGGTTGGGTAAAAACATCCCTTGCACCAATTTTTAATAATTTCTCGAAAAGATAACCAAAAATTTGCGGATTTGTGTCGTCTATCTGGGTTTCTAATAATGCTATTTCTTCCACCGATGATGATGTTTCTGTCTTTCCTAACCACAAACGCAAAATATTGGGTATCACTAAATCTTTATTACCTGCACCTAACCCTATTTTTTCTAATGTCATTGAGGGAGGTTGCCCAAATTTTGTTACTAAAGTAGTTGCGATCGCTGCTCCTGTGGGAGTTACTAATTCTTGATCAATACCATTATTATAGACAGGAATTTGCTTAGTTTGCAACAATTCTAACACGGCGGGTACTGGTACTGGTAATTTACCGTGAGCAGCTTTAACCATACCTCCTCCTGTGGGTAAAGGAGAACAGTATAACTTTTGAATTTTTATATAATCTAACCCTAAACAAGTGCCAACAATATCGACAATTGCATCTGTGGCACCAACTTCATGAAAATGAACTTTTTGAGGTGAAATACCATGTACTTTTCCTTCTGCTTGCGCCAGACATCGAAAAATCCCTAAACTATTCTCTCTAACTATGGCAGGTAAATTAGCATTATTGATCAGGTTTTCAATCTCAGCTAAATGGCGATGATGGTGAGGATGGTGGTGGGTTAAGTTTACCTCAATTTTAATGGCACTTTGCCCTTGTCTTAAAACATTTTCTTGTGTTAATCGATATTCGGAGGTTAAATTTAATCCTTTTAAACCATTTTCGATATATTCTAAAGGCACACCAACAGATACTAATGCACCTAAAAACATGTCACCAGCAATACCTGTCGTGCACTGTAAGTAAGCTATTCTTTCCATTTACGATAAAATCAATTAGTAATGAGAAATTAACCATACTTATTACCTAATACTTATAACCTATTCATTATTAACTATTCGACAATTATTAACTATTCATTATTCATTATGGCTACATTATACGAATTAAATGCCGATAATCCACAACCTCGTAATATTGAAAAAATTATCAAAGCTCTAAAACAAGGTGCTATTATGCTTTATCCCACTGATACAGTTTACGCTATTGGTTGTGATATGAATGTAAAATCTGCCGTAGAAAGAGTTCGAGCTTTAAAACGCTTATCTAATGATAAACCATTGACTTTTCTTTGTTCTTCTTTATCTCATATTTCCGAATATGCCGTTGTTAACGATATCGCTTATCGTATCATGAAACGCTTAATTCCTGGTCCTTATACTTTCTTGCTACCGACAACTAAATTAGTGCCTAAATTGGTAATGTCTCCTAAACGTAAAACTACTGGGATTCGAGTGCCTGATCAAAATGTATGTCAGGCTTTGTTACAATCTTTAGAAAATCCTATTATTTCGACTTCTGCTCATATTATTGATGAATTTGGAGAATTTCCTTCTGAAAATTGGGAAAAATTCCGCTTATTTGATCAGTTTGATAAACAAGTTGATATTATTATTGACGATTATACTAATCCGGGTTTTGATGTTTCTACTATTATCGATTTTTCTACTAATAAACCTTCTATAGTGCGCCAAGGATTAGGGTGGAAAGAGGTAAACAACTGGTTTAATTTTGATTAAATAATTAAAACTACGATTAAACGTTGATCTCACTTTTACATTTAAAAATTACTATATTTTCTCAAGTTTTAATTAATTTTATATGCCAAAACAAAGAAAAAAAGCTGACTTTCCTACCAAAATTTGTTCTGTTTGTAATTTATCTTTTACATGGCGTAAAAAATGGTCTAAATGTTGGGATGAAGTTAAATACTGTTCGGAAAAATGTAGAAAACATAAATAAAATTATTACAGAATAGTGATGGGTAAATAGTGAAATAATTAATAGCTGTGGAATAGGCATTTTGTCTGCAATTAATCATTATTTTTATTAATCAATAATTTTAGATCAAACTGAGCATGAAAGAATGAATTATTTAGTTAAAAGAATCTTAATTTCTTTACCGACTTTACTGGCTATTAGTGTGGTAATTTTTTTAATCTTAGCATTAGCACCCGGTGATCCTTTAAGTGAGTTTGCGTCTAATCCTAATATAACGGCAGAAGTAAGAGAAAATATCAGAAAATCCTTGGGGTTAAATCAACCTATTTATCTTCGTTATTTTAAGTGGCTTTTTGCTTTTTTTCGAGGAGATTTAGGTTATTCTTTTACTAGCAGAAGCCCTGTTTTAGATTTAATTTTACAACGTCTTCCTCAGACTTTAATGATTGTAGGTATTGCCTATATAATTAGTATTTTTTTGGCGATTCCTATGGGTTTAATTTCTGCTGTTAAACGTTATTCTTTACTTGATAATATCATTACGGCGATCGCTTTTTTTGGTTATTCAATTCCGCCTTTTTTTACTGGATTATTATTGATAATTATTTTTAGTGTACAACTGAAATGGCTTCCTTTTATTTTTGATAGTAATTTAATTGTTACTAATTGGCAAACTTTCTTACAACAAATTAAACAGTCACTAATGCCCATCATAGTATTAAGTCTATATCAAACTGCAGTATTAATGAGATTTATGAGATCATCAGTGATGGAAGAATTAAGTAATGATTATGTGCGCACGGCTTACAGTAAAGGTTTAAATAGTTATCAAGTAGTAATAAATCATGTTTTACGCAATGCTTTAATTCCTGTTATCACTCTTGTTGCTCTTGATATTCCTAGTATATTTACTGGGGCGTTGGTAACAGAACAAATTTTTCGCATTCCTGGTATTGGTGCTTTATTAATAGAATCTATTTATCGTAGTGATACTCCAGTAGTTATGGCGATCGCAATGATTTATGGCATTTTAATAGTTATCTTTAATCTTATAGCAGATTTAACCTATTCATGGCTTGATCCTAGGGTAAGATTAAATTAAAGTAAAATTTTGTAAGCTAATTGTTTAGTAAATCAATCTTTTATTTTCCATCAAACTAATTTAAACGATTAAAATAAAAACTTAATAAAAAGAAATCAAAATGTTAAAGTAAAGATAAAATTTATGAGGAAATATAACTAGGTGAAATCTAATTTTCAAACCAAAATAATTAATCTTAATAATTCAGGCTTAGGTTGTTTATTAACATTTATAATTGTTAGTTTATTGTTAGGTACAATCGGTTTACAATGGGTTGTAAATGGGTTTTTAATCTTTATTGCCTTACTATTAATTACTCCCATTATCGCAATTTGGGGGTTTCGTTGGTGGTTAAAAAGAATTTTAGTAGAAGATAATTGTCCAGTTTGTAATTATACTTTTACTGGGTTTAATCATACTGATTGCCGTTGCCCGAATTGTGGGGAAGTTTTAAAAGTAGAACATGGTAAGTTTATCAGAGAAATCCCTGAAGGCACTATTGAAGTCACGGCGATAGATATTTCTAGTCAAATTTTAGATCAAGGAGAGGAATTTAGAATGAGGAATGAGGAATGAGGAAAATTTAGCCATTGCCCTGTGCATCGTTGCCATTCATTCCCTTCCCACCTTTTAAGGAAGGATAAAAGGGAATATCTATATCCTCACCAACTTCTTGACGCACCCCTAATTAACTATTAATGATGATAGAGTTTTTTCTGATGATATTTTGATTAACTTTTAGAGAAAGATTTAGGGGTTGCACAGAATTAGAAGATATTTTTTGCAAATTTTTATCTAGTTTATTAATTATAATTGGCTCAATTTCGAGATCTTTTAATAAGATAAAATATTCTGTAACTTCATTAATTTGAGAAAAAGTTAGTTGATTATTGCTCCATAATTCCATGATTTGATTAATGCTATGTAAACGTTGTAAAGAAGTATCAGCATTTAATTGATGTATTAACTCGGCAAAAGAAGGAGAATATTGTTTATTTTTAATGGTGTTTTTTTTCCATAATTTATAACTCATAAATCCGACACCGACTGTAAAAAATACTGTTTGCCAAATAATTCCTAAAGCTAACCATTTATTATCTATTTCTGTCCAAATATTTAAAATGATATAACTAGCGATCGCCAAAGTTCCAGCACTAGTAACAGAGAAAATTAAGGGTTTATTTTGAGGAGTAAAAAACCGAATTAGATATTGATTATAACTTTTCCAAGATAGATATTTTACTTGATAAGTAGCTAACAAGGTACCAGCAAAAATAGAAGTAGCTAAAATCAATTTTAGATCACCAACACTCAAAGTTAATCCTAAGAGAAATAAATATAATCGACGATTATTTAAACATCTCAAGTATTTATTTTTTATCATCATAGTTCGAGTAGAAAAGTTAAGATTTAAAATGGGGATAATGAGGTATGAGATATGGGCAATACAATAAATAGATAATAGGTAGGGAAGGGTTGACACTTTAACGTCTAAAGACAAAAATTCCTATGTACCCCACAATACTTAAAGCCTTTTTCAAAATATTGATAACGGCATTAATATTTTGATCACACACAAACCCACAATGAGGACATAGCTGAGGCAATTATCTTAGCATGAGATAACTGAAAAAACAACTATTCCTACTAATAGACATCTCTCATAATTGGCGAAACGAGGGCTGAAGCCCTTACTACGAATCAATTAAAAATCTTTTTACCAGAAGTCTAATGAATAATATTCACTGCACCCTCAAAAGCATCGTAATACATTCCACCCTTGAAAGAGGCGATGCTTTTTGCGAAGTTATTGTAAAATGCGATGGGGGATACCATGGGCAATTAAATTAATGGGGCATTGATAAGTTTCTTGTATCATTGTTGATGTAATTATTTTGTCTTGGTGATAGTGTAGTGTTCGATTTAAACAAGCAATAGTTTTGACATAGGTAGAAATAACACCTAAATCATGAGAAATTAACAAAATTGTTATATACTCGTTAAGCTCTTTTAGTAATTCATAAATATTCTTTTGAATTTTTGAGTCAACATTGGCAGTAGGTTCATCTAATAGTAAGATACTCGGTTGACTGGCTAATGCACGGGCAATATATACTCTCTGTCTTTCTCCGCCTGATAATTCACCAATAGATCTCCCCCTTAATTCTATCATACCGACTTGTTCTAAACAATGGGTTACAATTTCTTCATCTTTGGAGTTATAACGTTTAAATAAATGTTTTTTTGAGAGTCTGCCCATTCTGACAACATCTTCTACTAGAATAGGAAACGCTTGATCAAATTCTAAAACTTGAGGCACATAACCGATATATTTTCTACCTTGAGAAACAGGATAATTCATGATAGAAATTTGTCCAGATAGAGGAGAAATTAAGCCTAATAAAGTTTTTAATAAAGTACTTTTTCCAGCACCATTTGGTCCAATTATCCCGATAAAATCTAATTCATTTACTTGAAAATTTATATTCTCTAAAACATTCTTTTTACCATAATTAACATAAATATTAGATAACTTAATTACTGCATTCATTATCTGATTTTTTCCTAAAATATCATTCATAAATTATTCTGTCTTTTTACTTCATCGATTGAGCTAATTTATCAGCAACTTGTAAGAGATTTTCTGCCCAATTTTCTGCTAAATCATCTAATAAAACAACTTGAGCATTAATTTCTTTTGCCAGAGTATCAACGGTTTTTTTACTGAATTGAGGTTGAGCAAAAATAACGGTAATATTATCACTTTTAGCTTGTTTAATCAGATTTGCTAATTCCGCAGAAGTTGCCTCTTGCCCTTCAAATTCTATTGGTATTTGTTGTAAGTTATAATCTTTAGCAAAATAACCCCAAGCTGCATGATAAATTAAGAATTTTCGTTTATTGACATTAGCAAACTTTTCGGTTATTTGTTGATCCAATACATCAATTTCAGCAAGAAAATTAGTTAAATTTTGTTTATATATAGCTTTATTTTTAGGATCAAGTTTTACTAATTCTTGATAAATATTTTCAGCTTGAATTTTAGCCAATTTAGGGGATAACCAAATATGAGGATCAAGGCTTTCTATTCCTTCTTTTCTTTCTGTTTTTTCATCTTCATGATCCTGATGATTATGTCCGATCATGGTTATTTTGTCAATATCTTTCCCAGAATTAATAATAGGAATTTGTGCATTAGCAGATTTAATTTTTTCTAACCATACTTCTTCAAAAGGCACACCAATACTAATATAAGCTGATGATTTACTTAAATTAGCTAATTGTTGCGGTAATGGTTCGTAAGTTTCGGCTGACATACCCGGTTCAACCATTACATTTACAGCTACTAATTCTCCGCCAATTTTTTCAACAAAATATTTTTGAGGTAAAATGCTTACCGTCAAATTTAGTTTATTTTCCCTAAAATTAGATACAGTTTCTTCAATTTTTGTATTATCTAAGTATGATTTTGTTTTTTGATTTTCTTGGTTACATCCTGCTAAGTTAAATAAAATAAAAATTAGTAATAAGTTAATTAATTTAAGGTTAAAAATTTTCATAAAAAGCCTCTATACTCACAGTATTTAATTATAACGAAACTGTTAAAATGCTTGTATGTTTAGCTGTTCAGATAATCAGATGAGATAATGATTGATTCATTCCAAAGATTCTTTATTCAGTTGGCGAATAGGCTGTTTATATTCTCATAACTCCTATAGCTTAATTTTTAAACCTATTACTAATCATCAAAGAGTAAAAATTATTGGTATTGCCCACCTTAGATTTAGGATAAAAATTTCTAGTTTATTGAATAACTTCTATATTAGATTTTTTTTCTGTCGATTCAGAACTATTATCTTTTTCTAAGGATTCAACTGCGGTAATTTCTTCATCAGTTTTATCGATATTTAATTCTTGTTTAATTTCTACTTTTTTAGTTTCAACGTTAGCAGTTTTTTCTTCAATATTTTTAGCTTTTTCTTCTTCCTCAATTATCGGATTTTCTTCCTCCTTATTTAAAGTTGGTAAAGATTCTTCTACATTTTCGTTAACTTCTTCCTCTGGGGTAATTTCTTCTTGAGTAATAACTTCTTCTTCGGCAGTTACATAGTTACGAATAGTGATAGCTTTAGCTTTGTTTAAACTAATTTTACCTGTAACTAATTTAGCTAAAGTATCTTTAATGTTAGGATCATATTCGATGGCTCTTACGGTACTATTAAAAGCATTCTTAATCACATTGCCATTTTCATCTATAAATTCTAATTTAACCCAGTTTTGCCCTTTATTAAAACCAGTTAAATAAATTGGTTGCCAAGTATCCAATAAAAAAGATTCACCATTGACAGTAACTCGAATACGCCAATCAGAAATCTCGTCATCAGGATTTTCTTTCGCCACAACATGAAGAGGTGCATTAGTTAAATAAAAATCTAACATAATCGGTTGTGCACCATAAACTCCTTGAGGGCGACTATAGGTAAGTAAAGGTAGAGTATCGGAAGGGTTATTATCTTCTGTGGGGGTAAAAACATGAAAAGTAGTTTCAGCGTAAGCACCTTCATTTTTAAAACTTTCATGCCAAGGCCGAGATGCAAATACTCTGATAGTATGAGTACCGGGGGTTAAATCCGATAAAATAATGGGTTTTTCTATGCTATAAATAGCTTGATAGGGTTGATCATCAACAAAAAAGTGTAAATGAGGACCCATTTGTAATTCTTCATCTTTAAATATATCTAATCCCTTCACATCTAAAGTTACCGATACATCTTTGGTATTTAAGACTTCCCCATTATTGGGAGTAAGAATTTTCACCTGTGGTTGAGATTGCACAAAATTTTGATTAAGTTGTTGAATTAAGGCAGGAGGTGCAACTTCGGCGATATTTTCAACGTTAGGAATTGGTGGTTTTGAATCAGTATTAAATGCTTGTACACTGTCGATGGTATCATTACAGGCGGCTAAAATACAGCTAAAGATAATGATAGTTAACCAAGAGAATATTTTTTTAAACATCAGACTTTTATCAAAAATAAATTTTACTAATCTAATCATAACGACAGAATAGACTTCTTGTAAAAGTTTCAGTAATAGGCAATAGTGAGGAGAATTTATCTTAAATTACTTTAGTTTAATGATACTTTTATTGTGTAAGAGATTTAATTTTATTAATGAGGTAATGCTTGAAAAATCTGATTATTACTATTAAAATCAAAGACTATTAGTTATAAAATTTTAACCCTAGTCAATGAGTTATTCTTTAAATGAGTAAATCAATTAATCTGTATCCTTCAAAATCTTTAATCTTGGGGATAACTTTAGCATTAATTTCGTTTGTAATTTTACCTATTAAAACTATCGCTCAAAATCAAAATAATACCCAACAAAATATCATCGCTCAAACAAATTCTGAGGATGAAGCAAAAGTTGCTGAGGTAGAAAAATTAAACACTCAAATGGAAGAATTGTTGCAAAAAGGGAATTACCGAGAAGCTATTTCTGTGATGGAAAAAATATTAGCTATCGTTAAAGAAGGGTTGGGGGAAAATAATGTTTATACAGCCGTGTTGATAAATAATTTAGGAGAATTATATTTTGCTGTAGGAGATTATAAAAAAGCAGAATCTTTTTATCAACAAGCATTAATGATTATCAAAAATATTTCTAAGGAAGATACTTTAAATACAGCTATTTTTCTGAATAATTTAGGAAAAGTACAACATATCCAAGGAAATTATAGGGAAGCTGAATCTTTTTATCAACAAGCCTTAACTATCACAAAAAAAGTATCAGGAGAAAAAAACTTAACTGTTGCGACTTTATTAAATAATTTAGGTGATTTACAGCGTTTACAAG
Organism: Geminocystis sp. GBBB08; assembly: GCF_016743215.1. Classification (GTDB taxonomy): domain Bacteria; phylum Cyanobacteriota; class Cyanobacteriia; order Cyanobacteriales; family Cyanobacteriaceae; genus Geminocystis. The sequence goes on along the minus strand of NZ_VRZC01000009.1, from coordinate 34,139 downwards.
GAAATTATCCACCAGCAGAATCTTTTTATCTACAAGCATTAAGTATCGCTAAAGAAGTATCTGGAGAAGATAATCCTGATAGTGCCATATTTCTGAATAATTTAGCTTTATTATACTATACCCAAGGCAATTATGAAAAAGCTGAACCACTTTACCAACAAGCATTAAGGATAAAAAAAGCAATATTCGGTGAAAATCATCCTGATGTAGCAGTTTTGGTTAATAATTTAGCAGAATTATATCGTTTTAAAGGTGACTATGAAAAAGCAAAATCCTATTATCAAGAATCATTAAATATTAGTAAAAAAATATTAGGAGAAAAACATCCTACTATTGCTCAATCATTAAATAATTTTGGGTTACTATATTTTTCTCTCGGCAATTATCAAGAAGCGGAATCTCTTTATCAACAAGCCTTAGGGATTCGTAAAGAAGTTTTAGGGGAAAATCATCCTGATACGGCACAATCTTTGAATAATTTAGCTTTAATCTATTTTGCCCAAGGAAATTATCAGGAAGCAGAATCGTTTTATCAACAAGCTTTAGCTATTTATCAAAAAGTATTAGGAGAAAATCATCCAGATACTTTAACCGCATTGAATAATTTAAGTGAATTATATCGTTCACAAGGAAATTATAAGTCAGCAGAGCCTCTTTATTTACAAGTGTTAACTACTCGGAAAAAAATATTAGGGGAAAATCATATAGATATAGCTCAATCTCTCAATAATTTAGCTTTGATGTATCATGAACAAGGAATGCTTGAAAAAGCTGAGCCTCTTTATAAAGAATCATTAGCTATATATGAGAAAATACTAGGGGAAAATAATCCTGATACGGCTACTTCTCTAAATAATTTGGCAGAGTTATATCGTTTACAGAAAAGATATAAAGAAGCACAACTTTTATATGAAAAGTCTTTAGCTATTAGAAAAAAATTATTAGGAGAAAAACATTCTGATATTGCACAATCTCTCAATAATTTAGCTTTACTATATCAACTACAGTCAAATTATACAAAAGCAGAAACTCTTTTTCAAGAAAGTTTAGAGATTTATAAACAAACCTTAGGAGAAAAACATCCGAATATTGCCACTTTACTCAATAACTTAGCAGGATTTTACTGGGAAGAAAATAAAATAAATCTAGCCATTGATTACTTAACCCAAGGCACTGATATTGAAGAAGATAGACTGACAGATTTTCTGAATACTATTGGCGATGAATCTCGTAAACAAGCATACATTAATACTCTGGTAGATTCAACTAACGTTGCCAGCACTATACATTTAACCGCCGCCCCTAATAATCCTCAAGCCGCCCGTTTAGCTTTAACCACAATACTTAGAAGAAAAGGAAGAGTCTTAGATGCACTAAGCAATATAATTGTTACCTTACGACAAAAACAGACACCAGAAATACAAACTCTTTTTGATAATCTTGCCCAAAAAAGAAGTCAATTAGCATCTCTTTCTTTTGAAGGTATTGGTAAACTTAATCCTTCAGTTTATCAAGAATTAATCAACAATTTAGAGCAAAATATTCGTCAATTAGAAGCAGATTTATCTTCTAAAAGTAATGAATTTCGCACTATAAATCAACCCATAACTATCGAAAGTGTACAAAAAGCGATTCCTAAAAATACAGCTTTAATTGAATATCTGGTTTATAACCCCTATAACCTGAAAACAAAAACAATGGATAATCCTCATTATGTAGCTTATGTATTACTCAATGAAGGTGAACCTCAAGCCATTGATTTAGGAGAAACACAAATAGTTGATAACATTATTGAAAAATTCCGCATTGATTTAGCCGACATCGGTAAACCAGAAGATTTAAACAATAATGCCCAAACACTCTATCAATTAATATTTAAACCACTGTTACCACTTCTTCAGGATAAAAAAACTCTTTTGATTTCTCCTGATAGTCAACTGAATCTGATTCCTTTTGTAGCATTAAAAGATGATCAAGGTAAATATTTAGTCGAAAATTACTCTATCAGTTATCTTACCAGTGGTAGAGATTTATTAAGATTAGAAACTCAATTTAAACCACAATCTGGTGCAGTTATCGTTGCCAATCCAACATATAATTTAGAGAAGGATGAAACTTTGATAGCCAGTGTTAGTAGAGGAAAAAATAGTAAACGCTCAGGAGATTTAGATCAATTAGCATGGTGTTGCAGTGCTTTAGAAGGTACAAAAGGAGAAGCTAATGCAATTATTCCTTTACTATCTCATCCTCAAGTTTACACAGAAAATCAAGCCTTAGCGGAAAATATTATCAAAGTAAAAGCACCTCAAATTCTTCATCTTGCTACCCATGGTTTCTTCTTACCTAACAAAGAGGAAAAAACAACTACCTCTAATCAGATTAACTCTCAAAATCAGCTTACCATAATTCAAAGTGAAAATCCTTTATTAAGATCAGGGTTAGCTTTTGCTGGATTTAATCCTGCTGATAATAAAATGGATGGTGCGTTAACGGCTTTAGATGCTTCTAGTTTATATTTATGGGGTACAAAATTAGTAGTTTTATCCGCTTGTCAAACGGGAATTGGGGATGTCAGAAATGGTGAAGGAGTATATGGTTTAAGAAGAGCATTTGTATTAGCTGGGGCTGAAAGCCAACTAATGAGTTTATGGGATGTATTTGATATTACTACTCAAGAATTAATGACGAATTATTATAAAAGATTAATGAAAGGAGAAGGTAGATCAGAAGCACTACGTCAAGTACAATTAGAGATGTTAAAAAGTGAAAAATTTAGCCATCCAGTGCATTGGGGGGCATTTATTCCCCTAGGAGACTGGCGTAATCTTGACAGGCAATAAATTGAATAAATTTCTTGAAAAAAATTAATCTGATTCCCAACCGCACCACCTAAGTAGAGTCTGCTGTTGAGAATCTGAAGACTATAAGAATCAATAATTTTAACACACTACATCAACAAAAAAATACGTAGTTTTAGCAAGGGGTTTAAACCTCTTGTTTAGTCAAAAAATAGGTAAGTAGTATATAATTAGATACTCTAATTCTAACAATGGGCTTAAACCCATTACCCATTGCCTATAGCAATCCTAAATGATTCGTAGCAAAATAAGGACTACAAATTTAAAGGCAAGGGGTTTAAACCCCTTGTTGAATAATAGGTAAAACATTATTTCCTATCTTTAAATATTTCATAACTGATTTAGGATTGCTATATTCTCATCAAAATACTTTTTGACGCACCCCTAAGTAGTTATAAATAATCGAAAATATTTTTCACAAATCTTAATGTTTAATCTTATCTAATAAATCATAAAAAGGTTGCCAATTATCTTCAGTAGTTATCGGTTGCCAAATATCTTCAATAATATTTCTAACAGGTACAATTTGAGGATTATATTGATTAAGAGTATCTTGAATATTATCTAATTCTTCTCTAACAAAATTTTCTAAGGCTTGATGATATAGTTTTTTCCATAGTTCTAAGTTAGCTGAATTAATGTCGCTATTTTCTAAAATTAAATTATGATTTTCATGCCAACCATAATTAAATTGAGTGGCTAAATCAGCAAAAAATTTAGGATAACTAACTTGACTTTCCTTTAATAAATTAACGGTTTCTTCGACTAACTTTTTGCCTAAATTATCAGGTAGATTTTTAAACCCTAATTTTCTGAGCATCAAACTTTGATAAAATTGCTGATAATATTGATCATAATTAGTTAATTGTGCCTGTAAATCTTGATAAGGAATAAGTAAAGCAAGGGGTTTTTGTAATAACTCTAAATTCAACTTACAAATTAAGGGTTGATTTCCATAACTATATCTTCCACCGTAATCAAAGTAAGCAGCCACAAAAAAGGGATCATAAGTATTAATAAAACCATAAGGACCGTAATCGAAACTTTCTCCTGTAATAGACATATTATCAGTATTTAATACTCCGTGACAAAAACCTGCGGCCATCCATTGTGCGGCTAATAATGCTATTCTTTGGACTAATTCTCTATAAAACTCGATGTAAGGATTTTCGGAAGTGGTTAAATGAGGATAATAATAATAAATTACATGATCTAATAAATTTTTGATCAAATCAGGGCGTTTAAAATAATATAGCCTTTCAAAACTACCAAAGCGAATATGAGATTGACTAAACCTAACCATAACAGAACTACGAGTCGGTGACGGCTCATCTCCACGCCATAAAGATTCTCCCGTTTCAATTAAGGAAAAACAACGGGAAGTATTAACACCTAAACGATGTAAAGCTTCACCAGCAATAACTTCTCTGACACCGCCTTTAAGAGTAAGTCTGCCGTCTGCGGTGCGAGAATAGGGTGTTCTTCCTGATCCTTTTGTGCCAAAATCGTATAGACTACCATCAATTCCTCTAATTTGTCCATATAAAAAGCCTCTACCATCACCTAATTGGGGATTATAAGCACCAAATTGATAACCATGATATTTTAAAGCTAAAAATGAGCGTATTCCCTGAAATTTGCCGAAGGCTTCTATCCAATCATTTTCGGTAACAGAATTTTTCTCTAAACCCATGAAAGATAATAAATCATAGTTAGCAAATCTGAGAATATGTTGAGGAAATTCTGCGGCGGCAACTTCATCATAATAATCATCGCCTAAATTTTCCATAGCTGTTTCATATTCAAGGGTGAGAAAAGGATTTGTCATGATGGATTTAAAAAGTTAAGTTAAAGTATAGATATTAAAATTAACTTAACATTTCTTTGCCATTAAGATTAGATTTCTATCTTACTTTTGTGCTTTTCTTTGTGCCTTTGCGAGAGAAAAATGGAAAAATGCTTAAATCTCTAACGGTAAATCTTGTTGAAATTGAATATAAAAAAGATTTTGGTAATAGTATAAACCAATGGCAATTAATCCTAATCTAGCTTGAGAGATTTTTAAGTTTTTTATTTTTATTTCTCCCCAAATTCGACAATAACATTCGACATCTAATATTGCTTTACCTAAATTAATTAAAGATGTTTGATAGTTAAGTTTATTATTAGCCATTTTTTCAGTTATCAGTATTAATTCTCTAATCAATTTTTGTTCATAACTTGCTGCTGACAAAGATAAAACTTGATAGTTAATCATACTCGGTTTTTCTATACACCATTGATTGATAGTAAATTTTAAGTTATTGATCTTAATTATATTATCTTCATGGGCAGATTTTAAAATTGAACAACAACGGGCATGGATATAATAATTAATAAAATTTACTTGATTTTTTTTATTTTTTATGCTGGTTTTTAATTCTAAAAATTCGATTTTATTTACTTCATTTAACCACTGATTGATAAGGCGATCGCCAATAATAAATTCTAGCCAAATATCATCAGAAACTTTAACAAATATATCTTGTTTGGAATAACTTTGATTAAAAATATTAGCTATATTTTGAGCTAAATATAAAGGAGGTTGTGTCTGAATTTGTGTTAAAGATAAACAAAGACAAGTTTTATAGGTAATGTTATCCTTATTTTTACTTAAATCTATAGAAAACTGAATATTGGATAAGTCATAAAGAGAGTTTAATTGTGTCTTAATTAAGGTAGTAAGAGAAAAAGATTGATCGAAAATTAATAAATGATTCATTTAATGAGCATGATATAGCAATCCTAAATCATTCGTGAAGAATTAAAGATTAAAAAATAAATCTATAAATCTTACTATACCTTAAAGCTGACCACTGAAAGCTGATAGCTAACACCTCAAAAAATAGGTAAGTATTATACAATTACATACTCTCATTCTAACAAGGGGCAGCCATCTCATTGCAAGGGTGCCTATCCCGAAAATACTATGAGGCAACCCTTAATTAAATAAATCGATACTTCTTTTCAAAATAATTTTGATGGTGACAATTATGCTTAAATAAATTGAAGTTAAAAAGGCATTATAAGTAGAAGAGTTTATAGAATATTCTTCTCTTTCTTCTTCCGATTCTGCCCTCATAAATTTTCGTTTTTTGATATTAAAGTAAATTAATTGACTAATAATTAAAGTGACTAAAATTATAACTACTCCATCATTATTGATTAATAAACCAATACCACTTAATAAGGTTAAGAAACCACCAATAAACATAAAGTTAGTAACTAAATGATCAACTTTTTTTTGTTGTATTTGTTCAAGACAGGTATCCAGAAAACAAGATTCTTTTGCCGTTTTTAAAGCCAAAATACCTCCGGCAATCCAAAATAAACCAAAAATTCTGAGAAAGTTCTCTATTATATATAATAATAAATTCATTTTTTAGTTACTTTCACTTTGTTCTATTGCCCCACTGTTTCTTTAATAAACTTAATATAAAGATGTTTAAAAGTAGATTTTAATACTCTAGGTAGGCCAAAATCTATGGGCATTAATGCAGATGGTAATTGCCAATTTTCTACTAACAAATCTTCTGGCTTAAGTAAAGGAAATTCAATGTCTTTTAGATCACTTAATAAGCCTAATTTTTTTTGTGCGACTAAAGTAGGCACTATTTCTGACGATACATTTAGTATATCAGCGATGGCGACATCAAGCGCAAAAACATTATTAGAAGCACCTAAAATACCTAATTCCCTAGGCTCTCCAGCACTAGGTCCATTTCCTTCATGGGCGATGATACCATCAATAATAGTCAAATCAGGATTGATAGCCTTAGCGGTTTCTACCAACATTTCTCCAAAACGACTAGCATCTTTTCCAGCTTCCATGTGCCACCATGCCTTCATTTTACCTGGCACACAACCAAATAAATTTTTTACTCCCATTGTCATAGTTAACTGCATATGAGACTTAATTTTTGGTAAATTGATAATTACATCCGCTTCCATAGCCTCTTTCGATAACCGCAGATTCTGAAAATTATGGTTATCAATAGGGTATTTTTGGCCATTAAACTCGATAATTGGCAAATTTAACTCTTCACATAGGGGTAAATAACCGTTAGCTTTGGCTACACCCTTGGCACTACCAAAAGCTGGGCTATCCCCGAGAAATGGTTTTCCGCCAACTTCTAGCACCATCTGAGCAATACAATAAACTATTTCTTTGCGAGTAGTACATTCTTTCGTGGGGCGAGAAGCAGTTAATAAATTAGGTTTTAGCAATACTCGATCGTCTTTTTTTACGAAAGCAGATATACCACCTAAAGGAGCAAGTAAATTTTCTAAAGAAGTGCGTAATTCTTTTAAATTGTAAGATTGAGCTTTAATTAAAGAAACTTGAGTCATAGTACACTAATAATAAAAAATCAAGAATAAACATCTAATATATAGCAGTATTTAAACATTCTTGCCATCTCCTAATCTCATCCCCCGTGAAACAAGCATCTTGCCTGTAATTTTTCATTTCTGGTGAAACAAGCATCTTGCCTGTGATTCCTCATCCCACCATCCAGAAGGCAAGAAAATACCCTTTAAAACCTTTACTTTTTCTTCTGTCATAAAATATGTCCAAGCCTCATCTAAAGGGTAATTAGCGTCATTATAGACCATTATTTTTTGTCGATGATATTCATTGAAAGGAGAATTTTTACCGACATAACCTTCTAACTCGTCTAAATTTTCTAAGTCTTTAACGGAAGCAAAAGAGAGTAAATAGCCAAAAACTTGATTATCTCCTTCAATTATAGCGGGATAACCCATCGGTAAAGCAAATAATCGTCCCTTTGCCCAACATTTTGTTTCTTGTAAAGTTTTCCCTTGACAATACATTTGGTAATATTTCCCATTAGGTTTTAACGTGCCATAAACAAAAACTTTAAGCATATGTTTATACTGAATTAAGGCACAATCAATTATAAAGATCATTTACCGCCTATTATCTCAATTATTAATTAAAAATCATGTTTTTATTTGGACTCGGAGACAAAAAATTAACTTTACCTACCCCAGAGGAAGCATTACCCGGTAGAAGTAATAGTATGCCTATTCCGAAGCAACATTATGTTAACGGAAATCCCATGACTCCTCCTTATCCTGAAACGATGAAAATAGCGATGTTTGGCATGGGTTGTTTTTGGGGTGCTGAGAGAAAATTTTTGCAGTTAGAAAAAGTCAATTATCTCACTGCGGTAGGCTATGCTGCTGGTTTTACCCCAAATCCTAGCTATGAGGAAGTTTGTAGCGGTAGAACAGGGCATAATGAAGTCGTGAGAGTAGTTTATGATCCTGATACCATAACCTATGAAACTCTTTTAAAAGTTTTTTGGGAAAATCACGATCCAACTCAAGGTATGCGTCAAGGAAATGATAAAGGTACTCAATATCGTTCAGGTATTTATACTTATTCTGATGAACAAAAAAATTTGGCAGAAAAATCGAAAATTCTATTTCAAAAAGAATTAAAAAAAGCAGGTTATGGAGAAATTACCACTGAAATTATTCCCGCCCCTGAATTTTATTTTGCTGAAGGTTATCATCAACAATATTTAGCAAAAAATCCTAACGGTTATTGTGGTTTAGGTGGCACAAATGTTTCTTGCCCTGTCAGTTTATTAACTTATTGACACTTCCTCCTTAAATCAAAGATTGTAATAAAGGATTCTTGTTTTTTTCACTTTCCCTCTTAACTGACAATTCTTCCTTAGTTAAGGGGGTGTTTTCATTCGTTGAGGTAAAATTACATTTTATGAGTTCAAGAAGAGTGAACACTTCAACTATTGCTGAAGACATCTCATTTGTTATTAGTATTGTTAATTCATTGTAAGGCGATCGTTCAAATTTCTTAAAACCATTATTTAGCTATGAAGTTAATTGCAACGAATTAATTTAATTCAACACTATCAGAATAACTATATAACTCAATGCCTAATTTTTGAGCCACAGGTTTAGCACGATCATCTACCATTGGACAAATTACCAGTTTGCGATCGACTTTTCTCTGATGGCGTTTTTCATAAAAGGCAGCTTTGCGATCAAAAATGTACATTCCTGCCTTATCAATGGAAGATTTGAGTTCACAAAGTATTAATAAACCATTTTTAACAATCACATCAATTTCCACTTGATCGGGTCTGCCAAAAACTTCCCCTTCATCATCAAATTCATTAACATTGATTACTTCTACCCCAAAAGAATCTTCTAAAATTCCCTTGAGTCCATTCCGAAAACTGGCTTCAGAATATAATCCCCATCTTGCCCCTAAAGCTCCGATGGCACTATCATATTTTTTATGAAGTTTTTTAATTTCCTCAAGAGTTTCATCCCATTTATGATTTTGTTCATCCCATTTATGATTTTGTTCATCCCATTTACGAGCTTGTTCTTCTCTATCTCGCTGTAACTCTGTCAAAATACGGTCAAATTTACTATCGGTTTCTTGCTTTGGAGAATAATATTCAGAAACTGTGCGAAGGATAAAATCTCGAATTTGTGGATCTTTGCTAATCAATTCGGGGAGTTGTTGTTGAATTATATTTTTGATTTCCGTTTCAGTCATATTAGGGTTTATTTTTTTAGCTTTATTTTTGATTATAAATCTTCTCAAAACAGAATTTATGGGCTTAGTTTTTTGCTTCTATATGTCATTGACTATTATCGATCTATTTAATAAAGACTTAACCATTGTGCTACTGTTGGCGGTAAAGGTAGTAAAATTGCAATTAATAAAACTAAAGCTAATAATCCTAAAATATCTCTGGTATTATCTAATTCTGTTACATCGTTTAAAGCTGGTTGATCTGTGACAGGCATAAAGATTAAAATTATCGCCCATAATAAAAATTCTGTTCGTACTAAGGCTAATATTATGACTAAAAGACGGGTTATTTGTCCGATAATAAGAGCTTTTCCCTGTCCAAACATAGCATGAACCATGTGTCCTCCGTCTAATTGTCCTACCGGCATTAAATTTAAAGCAGTGATAATTAATCCGATATAACCAGCTACAGCCGCTGGATGTAAGGAGATCGCTTGATCGGCTACTAATTTACTACCTAAGACAATTTTACTGATAATAGAGAATAAAAGTGAAAAACGAGGATCTAAGGCGGTAAAATTTAATATATTCATCTTTTCAGGCATTGGCACTATTTCCGAATAAGCTAAACCCCATACTAATACTGGTATAGTGACTAAAAATCCCCCCACCGGTCCGGCGATCGCCACATCAAAAACTGCTTGACGATGGGGCATAGGTGATTTAATAGAGATAAAAGCACCAAAAGTACCTAAAAAGAAAGGAAGAGGAATAAAATAGGGTAAAGTTGTGCGAATTTGATAATAAATAGCGAAAAGATAATGACTTAATTCATGAACCCCTAAAATAGCAATTAAACATAAACTATAGGGTAAACCCTGTAAAATTAAAAAAGGATTAGTTTCTAACTCTGATACTTGCACACCGCTAATCTCTGCACCGATAATGGTAGTGGTAAGTAGGGTTAATAGTAACAAAAATAAAGCCATACCTGGGCGAATTAATTTTTCCTGTGGTAATTTTTGGGGAAGTGTATCAGAATAAGGATTAGGTACTAATGCAAAAAAAGGTTGTCCTTGTAAAGTTTCTTGAAAAATAATCAAAAAGCGATCTTGAAAAACTTTTTCTAAATTACCCTTAACGATAGGATAGGCTTTTTCAGGGGCAGTCATTAACTTACCCATACATAAAATCCCTTGGGGTAAATAGTCAATTTTTTGTAAATAATAAACTCCCCAAGGAAAACAATCTCGTAAGGCTTTTTCCTCTTGTGCATTGATAGGGTTAGGAGGTTTAGTTTTTTCTTCCTGAGTAGATTCAGATTCCTTAAGAGTTTTTTCTAGTTTTTCTAAAGAAGATTTATCCTTTGATTCTGTTGGCGGTATTTTACCCCTTTGAATTAACCAAATATATAATATTGGCGAAATCAATAACGGAATCAAGACTAAAAATGATGGCATGGAATTTTGACTAGGATTGAGGATATACCATCCTGCCCAAATTAAAGGAGGAATCATTAAAGATAACCAGAGTAACCAAATGGGGGTTGTAGTAATTTTGCTTATATTTTGTTTAATTACCATATAACTAATGGTACTAAGGAAGAGAAAAAGAATAATTAATTCCATGTTTATTTATAATGGTAAGGCTGTCCGCTATTTTTTGAGGATTATCTTAAAAAGAAGATAGTAAATAACCAATAATTGAAAAATGAACCCTAATTCTAATTCTACAGAAAAAAATAACCATCAGACAAATCACCTCAACCCTCGTTATAAACAACCTAAATTAATTTTAGAAAATATTTTTGCCTTTTCTCCTAATAGAGATACCCTAGGGGGCACTTCTTATTTACTAATTCACCCCGAAGGAAATATTTTAATTGATTGCCCATCATGGCACGAATTTAACCGAGAATTTTGTTTTGAAAATGGAGGGGTAAAATATTTATTTTTAACTAATCGTGATGGTATTAGTAAAGATATTACACAAATAAAAAAAGATCTTCATTGTGATTTAATTATTCAAGAACAAGAGGCTTATTTATTACCTAATCAAAACCCGATTACTTTTTTAAAAGAAGATCAAATTTATGATGATTGTCAACTAATTTGGACATCTGGTTATTCTCCGGCATCCTCTTGTTTATATTTTAGTGGTAATAACGGCGTTTTATTTTCAGGAAGACATTTATTACCTATCGGCAATAATCAAGTAACCGCTTTAAAAATGAAAAAAACCTTTCATTATCCCCGACAATTACGCAACGTGAAATTATTATGCCATCGTTTTTCCGAAAATAACTTAAACTATATATGTCCGGGAGCAAATACTGGGTATTTACGAGGTAAAGGCTTTATTGATAACGCTTATGCTCAAATCAAGAGAAATTAAGCAAAAATATCAACAGATATAGTCATCAACCGTTTTGAAATGAATTTTACAAATACAAGATCTCAAATGTTAAAATATGAAAAAAGTATTTTAATTACTTTTCAAAATCCCTAACACCAGTTTTGTGTAAAGAGAATCAATAAAAATGACTATTAAAACTCCCGTAGAATTTCAAGACGAGTTTGACGTAATTATCATCGGTGGAGGGCATTCTGGCTGTGAATCCGCCTTAGCTAGTGCTAGATTGGGGTGTCGCACTTTGATGTTAACCCTCAACTTAGATAAAATTGCGTGGCAACCTTGTAATCCTGCGGTAGGAGGTCCTGCTAAATCCCAACTTACCCACGAAGTCGATGCGTTAGGGGGTGAAATTGGCAAAATGGCTGATCGAACTTACTTACAAAAAAGAGTGTTAAATAATTCAAGAGGACCTGCGGTATGGGCATTACGAGCACAAACTGATAAACGAGAATATGCCTCCGTAATGAAAAATATTATTGAAAATGAGCCTAACTTATCCATTCGTGAAGGCATGGTGACAGATTTGGTATTAGGGAAAAACGATGAAATTATTGGAATTCAAACTTATTTCGGTACTTGTTTTAAAACCAAAGCAGTGGTATTGACTACAGGCACGTTCTTAGACGGGAAAATCTGGATTGGGGGGAAATCTATGTCAGCAGGAAGGGCAGGAGAATTTGCGGCAATAGGCTTAACCGAAACCCTTAACGATTTAGGCTTTGAAACGGGAAGACTAAAAACTGGTACACCAGCACGGGTTGACAAAAGAACTGTTGATTACTCCAAAATGGAAGTACAACCCCCTGATGATGAAATACGCTGGTTTAGTTTTGATCCTGAAGTATGGATCGAACGAGAGCAAATGAACTGTTATCTCACTCGCACCACCCAAGCAACTCATACTTTAATTAAAGATAACCTCCATTTATCTCCTATTTATGGTGGTTTCATTGATTCTAAAGGGCCGAGATATTGCCCTAGTATTGAAGATAAAATCGTTCGTTTTGCCGATAAAGAAAGTCATCAAATTTTCATCGAGCCTGAAGGTAGAGACATCCCTGAGTTATATATACAAGGCTTTTCCACCGGTTTACCTGAAAATATCCAACTGGCCATGTTACACACTTTACCCGGTTTAGAAAACTGTGTCATGTTACGTCCAGCCTATGCAGTAGAATACGACTTTTTACCGGCAACTCAGTGTTATCCTACCCTGATGACAAAAAAAATTGAGGGTTTATTTTCCGCCGGTCAAATTAATGGTACAACTGGTTATGAAGAAGCGGCCGCCCAGGGAATTGTTGCGGGAATAAATGCCGCTAAATTTGCACAAAATAAAGAGATGGTGGTGTTTTCTCGTGAGCAAAGTTATCTTGGTACTCTTATTGATGACTTATGTAATAAAGATCTCCGTGAACCTTACCGAATGTTAACCTCACGCTCGGAATATAGGCTTATTTTACGCTCAGATAACGCAGATCAACGTTTGACTCCTTTAGGAAGAGAAATAGGGCTAATTGACGATCGCCGTTGGGAGTTATATCAAAGAAAACAAGAGAATATTATTGCCGAACAAGAAAGGTTATATGAGACAAGAATAAAGGAAAAAGAGGAAGTTTCGATAAAAATTATTGCCGATACACAACAGAAAATAAAAGGCTCAATTACCCTAGCAGATTTGTTGCGTCGTCCGGGTTTCCATTATGAAGATTTAGTTAAATATAACTTGCATAATTCTGAGTTAAATAAAGCTGAAAAAGAAGGAGCAGAAATTGAAATTAAATATTCTGGTTACATTAAAAGACAACAAAATCAAATTGAGCAAATTGCCCGTCATAGTAATCGTAAATTAGATGAAAATTTAGATTATATGAACATAGAAACTTTATCAATGGAAGCAAGGGAAAAACTAACAAAAGTCAGACCTTTAACTATAGGACAAGCTACTAGAATTGGAGGCGTAAATCCTGCGGATGTCAATGCTTTATTAATTTATTTAGAAGTGCAAAATAATTTATGTAAAGCTAATAATAATCAATTGTGAAAATGATCAAACTTGCCGAGCCAATTTATTATTACCAAGTGAAAAGTATCTCATTCCCTCAATGGGTAGAAGTTTTAGTCGATTGTGTCTATGCTGAAGGATTATACACTTACAAAATTAAGCCTGATACCATCATTAAAGCCGGTGATATTGTTAGTATTCCTTTTGGTAATGCCATCGTCGGTGGTATTGTGATCAGATTATTATCTCAACCTCCTGAAAATTTGGCGATCGAGAATATCAAAGAAATTGATGAGGTTATTACTACAGGGTTTTTTCCTTCACATTATTGGAAATTACTTGAACTTACAGCCGAATACTATCTCACCGATTTAATCAATGTAGTTAGGGTGGCTTTACCGCCAAAGTTATTGGGTAAATCTCAACGAAGATTAAGATTATTAAGCCAAAATATTCCCGATAATTACGAAGATGATTGTAATATTAATCAAATGCAAATCATCAAATTACTGAAACAAAGTAAAACAAAAGATTATAGTTATAGTTTTATCAATCAAAAAGTAACCAACGCCAGAAAAGCAATTACCGCATTAGTTAAGCGTCAATGGCTAGAAATTTATTTGCAACCTCCCTCAAAGGCAACCCCAAAGTTAACCAAAGTTGTGACATTTTTAGGGGAAAACGAAGACAGTCAACTGAGTCAAAAACAACGAGATGTATTGACAATTTTGAAAAATAATGAAGGAGAGTTAGCTTTGCCAGAATTACTGAGAATCTGTGAGTTAAATAGTAATTCTGTAGTAAATACGTTGGCAAAAAAAGGTTGTGTGGTGATTCAAGAAAGAGAAACTTTACGTTTATTACGGGATTCTTCACCAAAAAAAGACCAACCTAAAATATTGACAAAAGATCAGGCTCGTGCATTAGATATTATTAACAGTTTGGATTGTTATTCTACGGTATTATTACATGGAGTGACAGGCTCAGGAAAAACAGAAGTTTACTTACAGGCGATCGCACCTATTCTAAAAAAGAAAAAATCCGCCTTAGTCTTAGTGCCTGAAATCGGATTAACACCGCAATTAACCGATAGATTTAGGGCAAGATTCGGGGAAAAAGTATGCGTATATCACAGCGCTTTAAGTGACGGTGAAAGATATGACACATGGCGACAAATGTTAACAGGAGAAGCTCAAATTATTATCGGCACTCGTAGTGCAGTTTTTGCACCATTGCCCAATATTGGTCTGATAATCTTAGATGAAGAACATGATACCAGTTTCAAACAACATCAACCGATACCCACCTATCATGCAGTCAAAATAGCTCAATATCGAGCAGAATTAGTCAATTGTCCGCTAATATTAGGCTCTGCTACTCCTTCCCTCGAATCTTGGCGACTTGCCACGGAAAATAAGCCTTTAATACTCCAAAATAGCGAACTTTCTACTTCCCGAGACTTGGGAGTAGGGAGGCAAAAACACCAAAATTATTACTTATCCTTGCCTAATCGTATCCAAAATCGCCCCTTGCCTCCAGTGGAAATTATAGACATGCGTCAAGAATTGCGTAAAGGCAACCGCAGTATTTTTAGCTATAGCCTTCGAGATGCCTTAAATAACCTCAAAACTCAAGGAAAACAAGCAATTTTATTTATTTCTCGGCGAGGACATAGTACTTTTGTCTCTTGTCGTAGCTGTGGTTATGTGATGGAATGCCCCCATTGTGACGTATCGTTATCTTATCATTATACTCACGAAGGGGCAACGGAATTATTACGATGTCATTATTGTAATCATACCGAATTGCATCCCAAAAAATGTCCTCAATGTTTTTCCCCTTACCTAAAGTTTTTCGGCACAGGCACACAAAAAGTATTATTAGAGTTAGAAAAAGAGTTTCCTGATTTAAAAATCTTACGTTTTGATAGCGATACTACTAGCACAAAAAATGCTCACCGCCGTATTTTAGAGCAATTTGCTGAGGGTAAAGCCGATGTATTAATAGGCACTCAAATGTTAACCAAAGGCATCGATTTAGCCCAAGTAACCCTCGTGGGAGTAGTTTCTGCTGATGGTTTACTTTTTCATTCTGATTATAGAGCTAGTGAGAGAGCTTTTCAAACTTTAACCCAAGTGGCAGGGCGCGCAGGTAGAGGTGATGACGCTGGAAAAGTGATTATTCAAACTTACTCTCCTGAACATCCTGTGATTCAAGCTGTCCAAAATCATGATTATTTAGCTTTTTGTCAACGAGAATTACCAGAAAGAAAGAGTTTAGATTATCCCCCTTACGGTAATTTAATTTTACTTAAGTTTGGTGGCATTGACGGTGATAAAGTTAGACAATCTGCCGATACTGTTGCAGATATTTGTACTAATTTATTATCAGATAATATCGAAATTTTAGGACCTGCTCCTGCTAATGTGATGAGAGTAGCTAGGCGTTATCGTTGGCAAATCCTCCTAAAATCTGCGGATATTTTCCCAGTAGAAATCAAGCAAAAATTATTAACGTTAAAACAGTATTGCCATAATGGAGTAACCTTAGTAATTGACGCTGATCCTTTAAGAATAGAATAAAAATTAACACTCATGCTTTTTGACGCACCCCTAAGTAATGAAACGAAGATGATTTTATGTCAAAAAGGGGCTTGACTTTTAAGAAAAAACGTTATATAATTCTCGAAAAATGTAGTAAATATAACATTTAACTTATGAAGGAGGAAGTAAGGTTGGCTAGAAAAAGAAAACGTAAAAGTCGCCGCCGCCTTGAAGGTCGAAAAATTCTTGAACTCGTGCCTCATTTCTATATCGAAAGTGGAGAAGATAAACCAGTTACAGCTGCTCGTAAACACATTAGAGCAAATGGTATTACTCCTCCCGCTTTATTAGTAGTTAAAAGAAATGAACATACTACTGATAGATATTTTTGGGCTGAAAAAGGATTATTTGGTGCTCAATACGTTGAAGAAAATCATTTTCTTTTCCCTAGTTTAAGAGTTATTAAACCTCAAGTCAAAGTAACTGCTCCCGCTTTGTCAACAGTTCATTAGTATTCTCTCTAGCTTTGAGATTTCATCTGTTTTATCAAATAAATTTTTATTTTTTATATTGTATATTGACTAAGGGTTTTACCCTTTATTTTTTTGCTTATCTATGGCCATAAATGATTTAGAATTGTTATATAGCAATACTAAATCAGTTGTGAAATATTTAAAGATAGGAAATAATGTTTTACCTATTATTCAACAAGGGGTTTAAACCTCTTGCCTTTAATATCAGGTTCGATTAAATAGTTATAGTAATATTTCACGCAAAGGCGCCAAGACGCAAAGAAGTTCGCAAATTTTTATTATAAGTAATCATCCGAACTTGATATAAATTTGTAGTTCTTCCTTATTTTGCCACGAATCATTTAGGATTGTTATATATTTTCTGCTAATTAAAAATATGACAAAAAATCTTGAATCTTTATTGCAATCTTATCAAAAATTTGGCATTAATTTAGGTTTAGAAAGAATTAAAAAGTTATTACAATCTTTAGATAATCCCCAGCAAAAAGTTCCCATAATTCACGTTGCAGGTACTAATGGTAAAGGTTCAGTTTGTGCTTATTTATCTTCAATTTTTACTCAAGCTGGTTATCAAACAGGGCGATTTACTTCCCCTCATTTAGTTAATTGGAATGAAAGAATTTGTCTTAATGAAAAACCAATTACAGAAGAAAAATTATTTAATATTCTTAAAAAAATTCAAAAAGTAATTGATCTTAATTCTGAATCTCCTACTCAATTTGAAGTTATCACCGCCGCCGCATGGGTTTATTTTGACACATCAGAATTTGACATTGCCATTATGGAAGTAGGATTAGGCGGCAGATTAGATGCTACTAATGTTAGCGATCGTCCGTTAGCCAGTATAATTACTTCTATTAGTCGTGAACATTGGCAGAGATTAGGGGATACTTTAGCTAAGATTGCCTCAGAAAAAGCTGGTATTCTTAAAAAAGAATGCCCTGTTATTATCGGTGATTTACCTCAAGAAGCGAAAGAAGTTGTTGAAAATAAGATCAAAACTCTTAATTGGCCTCATATTTGGGTAAAATCTGCGAAAAGAATCCCTCAACATCCTCAAAATTGGGCAAAATATCAAGATATTGAATATCCTTTACCCCTCAATGGTGATATACAATTACACAATTCCGCTTTAGCGATCGCCACTTGCCAAATATTACAACAAAAGGGATGGAATTTAAGCCTCGAATCTATACAAGAAGGGATGAAAAAAGCCCGTTGGCGAGGTAGAATTGAATGGATTACATGGGAAGAACAAAAAATTCTCATCGATGGTGCTCACAATGTCGCTTCGGCACAAGTTTTAAGAGAATATGTTGATACCTTGAATACTAACATTATTTGGGTCATGGGAATACTATCCACAAAAGATCATCAGGGTATTTTTCAGGCTTTGTTGCGATCGCAAGATGAATTACATTTAGTACCTGTCCCTGATCATAGTACAGCATTAACGGAAAATATAGCACAAATAGCAATAAAAGTCAATCCTGATTTAATTACAATTAATACTTATGACGATTTATTTTTAGCTTTAGAAACCGTAAAAAAAACTGTTAATCATCATCAAACTATCGTTATTTGTGGCTCATTATATTTATTAGGATATTTTTTAAGTACCATTAATAAACCTAACCAATCGTACATAATTAAGTAATGAGTAATGAGTAATGAGTAATGAGTAACGAGGAATTAATAATTAACCATGATCAATTAATATAGCTAAAACCTAACATCTAATTAAATATGACAGAAGATTCTCAAACTATTTTTTTACCCAATATTGCCAGTGCCATTGCTTTAGCCGGTAGCCAAGAAGAAAATTTAAAATATATTTCTCGTCATACTGGTGCAACTTTAATCTTACGAGGTCAAGATTTAGTAATTTATGGTAAGCAAAAACCAGTACAAAGAACTGTTGATGTTATTTATTGTCTTAAACCTTATTGGAGTGATGCAAAACCTTTAACTCAACCAGATATTATGACGGCTTTTCAGGCTTTAGATACTGGAAAACAAGAAGAATATCAAAATATTCAACAAGAAGTATTAGCAAAAACCCGTAACGGTGAGTTAATTCGTGCCAAAACTTTTCGTCAAAGACAATATATTAAGGCTATTCAACAACATGATATTACTTTTGGAATCGGTCCTGCAGGTACAGGAAAAACTTTTTTAGCTGCGGTTTTAGCCGTACAAGCCTTACTTAAAGATGAATGCGATCGACTTATCTTAACACGCCCGGCGGTGGAAGCAGGAGAAAGATTAGGATTTTTACCCGGAGACTTACAACAACAAGTAAACCCATTTTTACGCCCTCTTTATGATGCCTTATATGAGTTCATTGATCCTGTAAAAATTCCTGAATTGATGGAAAAAGGGAAAATTGAAGTTGCACCTTTAGCATACATGAGAGGAAGAACTTTAACTAATGCTTATATCATCGTTGATGAAGCTCAAAATACCACCCCCGCCCAACTAAAAATGGTGTTAACTCGTCTTGGTTTTGGCTCAAAAATGATCGTAACAGGAGATATTACCCAAACAGATTTACCCTCAAATCAACAATCAGGATTAGTGGTAGCCACAAAAATTCTCAGAAATGTCGAAGGTATTGGTTTTTGTTATCTAACTCAAGCCGACGTTGTTAGACATCCCCTTGTGCAAAAAATTGTCGCTGCTTATGAAGCAAATAGTAATAATTAATCTTTGAATAAAACAACTTAATTCTACGGCAATAATATTTAACTCGTTATTATTGGTAGCTTTCCCCGTAGCATTATAGCCTATATCTCCAGCGATCGCCATAAAGATATTATAATCAGTAATAAGGAAAGCCTTCGCCGTCAAATATTCATCTAATAAAGATTGTTTAATCTCGTCAATTTTCTCTCGATATTTGTTACTAATTAAGCCTTTTTTTATGGTTTCTGCAATTAAATTAATTAAGGCTTGATCAACTCTCCAGGTTAAATATAGCAATAAATGGATTAATTAAGACATTCTCAAAATCTATAGTTGTCATTTCGAGATAACCAGAGGAATATCAAAACGTCCTAATCAACTCGTTATCTGCCATATGTAAAATAATTTTAGCAGTAGAAAAAATTAAGATAATGGAATTGTAAATAAACTTGACAATCAATGTAAATAGAGAGTGAATTTAGAGAAGAAATTAACCACTATCTATATTGAATTAAACCGTATTTGAAAACACTCGATCTCTATAGTTAAAGATTAAACGATTTTCGTATCTTTCTATACAGTTATCCCCTGCCGGGGTTTGGTATTGTAAATCCAAAATTAAAAGCAATTAAAGAAGGTTTCTAGGGTTCCGATGTGAAAACATGACAGGTCCGAGAGAGACGAGCTACTAAGAATTTGAAGAAAAATAGTAGCTACACGGAGGGAGAAAAGCCCGGGAGGAAGTGATGGTAAATGCTGTCACCCTTCTGGGCTTTGTCATTCATATATATAGGAGAACATCTGATGAGTAATCAACCAGAAAGCGAAGCGCAAAAAGCCCTCGAAAAGGAGACTCAACTATCATTGACGGGGTGGCAACAGGAAGTTCAAGACGGTTTAAAATATGGACTCGAAGCGGCCGATAGTATCAAAGATCGCACTATTTCCACTTTCTCCCGAGGAGAATTGCCCCACTATGCAGGTATTAACACATTTTTAAAAGCCCCTTATATAGAAGATGTCAATAAGGTTGGAAATTATGATGTGGCGATCGTCGGTGTACCTCATGACTCTGGTACTACTTACCGCCCCGGTACAAGATTTGGCCCTCAAGGTATCCGCCGTATCAGTGCCTTATATACTCCCTATAATTTCGAGTTGGGAGTGGATTTAAGGGAACAAATTAAACTCTGTGACGTGGGCGATATATTTACTATTCCTGCTAACAATGAAAAATCTTTTGATCAAATCTCTAAAGGTATTGCTCATATCTTCAAGTCAGGAGCATTTCCTATTATATTGGGGGGTGATCATTCTATTGGTTTTCCCACTGTCAGGGGGATTTGTCGTCATTTAGGGGATAAAAAGGTGGGAATCATTCATTTCGATCGCCATGTGGACACTCAAGAGACAGACTTAGACGAAAGAATGCACACTTGTCCTTGGTTTCATGCTACTAATATGGCAAACGCACCAGCAAAAAATCTTGTACAACTAGGCATAGGCGGTTGGCAAGTGCCACGTCAGGGGGTTAAGGTATGCCGTGAAAGGGCTACTAATATCCTTACCGTTACCGACATTATGGAAATGGGCTTAGATGCGGCTGCCGATTTTGCCATCGAAAAAGCAACAGATGGTACTGATTGCGTCTGGATTAGCTTTGATATTGACTGTATAGATGCAGGATTTGTACCCGGCACGGGATGGCCCGAACCAGGAGGCTTATTACCTCGTGAGGCTTTATACCTGCTTAAGAAAATTGTCCAAAATACGACAGTTTGCGGTATTGAGATAGTGGAAGTTTCTCCTCCCTATGATGTCAGTGATATGACTTCTTTAATGGCAACCCGTGTTATTTGCGATACTATGGCTCATTTAGTGGTTTCTGGGCAATTACCTCGCAAAGAGAAACCTGACTATATCCATGAAGAAGCCCAAGTAGTTGATGAGCCTTGGAGTTAGTTTTTTCTCTCGCAACCCCCCTTTATCCCCCCTAATAGGGAAGACAGCAAAGGCGCAAAGGTTAATTTTTCCTGTATTTTTTGACAATCTTTTATATTCTGCTTTCTTACTAACAACTTGAGTCATAGATTATCCTAATAATTAATCACAAATTAAGGTTGAGAAAATATGAATATAGAGGACATTCAAAATACCATCGAGGGGATGTTAGCTGTGCAAAGAGGCTTACAAGAATCTCAATTAAAACTCCATGAAGAACAGTTGAAACTAAATCAAGCCTTAGAGCAATTACTCAATCTCCATATTACCCATGAGATAAAGCACATTGACTATGAAGAAAGGTTGTTACAACTTACTCGCCGAATTGAAAATTTAGAAAAAAGTTAAACTCTTATATCTTAAGAATGATCAAATATTAGATTAAGACTATGAATATAGAGGACATTCAAAATACCATCGAAGGGATGTTAGCTGTACAAAGAGGCTTACAGGAGTCTCAATTAAAATTACAGGAGTCTCAAATCAAACTCCATGACGAACAGTTGAAACTAAATAAAGCCTTAGAACAATTACTCAATCTTCACATTACCCATGAAATCAAGCAGATTGACTATGAAGAAAGGTTGTTACAACTCACTCGTCGAATTGAAAATTTAGAAAAAAGTTAAACTCCTATCATGCACGAAACGGATATGACAAAGGCTCTCATTATAACAGTAAAAGACTGGTATGACTCTCAACCCCAACCCTACAAAATGTAAAAAGTTCAATTAATTGTAGGGGAGTTTACCTGTGTTGAACCTGCTTCTTTAGAATTTGCCTTTGAGGTGCAAACCCGCAACACTTTCCTTGAGGGAGCAACCTTAGCTATTAAAGAAGTTCCCTTAGTTGCCTATTGTCATCATTGCCAAGAAGAATACAAGCCCCAAATCGGTTTACAGTATTCCTGCCCTCAGTGTCATTCTCCTATGGATGATATTCGCTCAGGTAGAGAGTTAAAGATCGATCGACTTGAGTATTCTACTATTTCTTGATCCCCCTTGTCCACCTATTTAATAAGGGAATTGAGATTTTAAGCCTTATCTATGAATGTGGGCATTGCCCACCCTACAAAAAAATACTGATTACAAATTCCTAATTATTATGCACCAAACATTCGATGCCGCTTTAGAAATTAACCTACTCCACGCCAATCAAGCCGGTGCTGATCACAATCGATCGCACTTTGACGAATGGGGTATTACTTGTTTTAACCTCATGAGTAGCCCAGGGGCAGGTAAAACCGCCCTGTTAGAAAAAACCCTCGCTCATCTTAATCAAGAGTTAAAAATGGCAGTCATTGAAGGAGATATGACTACCGAATTAGATGCCGATCGATTACGCCTTCATAATGTACCTGTTATCGCCATTAATACGGGTCGATCATGTCATTTAGACTCCAAGATGGTATCAGGGGGTATTCATCAATTAGTCGCTAAATATGATCCCTCACAGTTCGATCTGGTGTGGGTAGAAAACGTTGGTAACTTAGTTTGTCCAGCAGAATTTGAAGTAGGCGAACACGCAAAAGTAGCACTCTTGAGCATCACCGAAGGAGAAGACAAACCTCTTAAATATCCCATTATGTTTCAAGAAGCTGATTGTTTGCTCATCACTAAGATGGATTTAGCCCCCTACTTAGATTTTGACCTCAAAAAACTAATTAATAACGTCAGACAGATGAATCCTGATGTAATTATTATTCCTGTATCTAGTAAGACAGAAATGGGGTTAGATGAATGGTTTACTTGGGTCAAAAATCAGGTTAATGATCGCAAAAATCTTCAAAAATCAGAACTTATCGCTATTTAAACAAATCAGTTTGTAGAAGCATAATATATTATGCCCGTACGGGGCTTAAGCCCTTTTACCGTAAATTATCATTTTATATAAATAATGAAACGACGATCACTTTTATCATATATTGTCATATTCTTGGCAACTGTTAGCTTAAGTGTAGCTTGTTCTAACCCCGCATCAAATATTCAGACTAACACAGAAACCCCAACAACTCCAAACACTTCCACTGAAACGGCAGTCAGACTGGGTTTTAGTGCTTGGCCTGGTTGGTTTCCTTGGCAAGTAGCAAATGATCAAGGTATTTTTGATCAAAATAATGTCAAGGTGGATCTTAAGTGGTTTGATGGCTATCTCGAATCCATTAGTACTTTAAATGCTCAACAAATTGACGCCAACAGTCAAACCCTTGGGGATACAGTAAACTCGATCGCCGGAGGTGCAGATCAAGTTATCGTGTTAGTTAATGATAACTCCACAGGTAACGATAAAATCATCGTCAGTGAAGGTATTAATACAGTTCAAGATTTGAAAGGCAAAAAAGTAGCCGCCGAAGAAGGCACAGTAGATCATTTTCTTTTACTTTTAGGGATGAAAGAAGCAGGTTTAAAACCAGAAGACATTGAATTTGTACCACTGGAAACCGGTTCAGCCGCCGCCGCTTTTGTAGCAGGTCAAGTTGATGCTGTAGCTGTGTTTGCACCCTTTACCACTCAAGCCTTAACTCGCCCTAATAGTAAAGAGTTATTTAGCTCAAAAGACTTTCCTGGTTCAATATCTGATCATCTTGTTTTCACTCGTAAATTTGTAGAAGAAAACCCCGAAAAGGTACAGGCAATGGTAGATAGTTGGTTCGCCACTTTAGACTATATCAAACAAAATCCAGATAAAGCTAATGAAATTATGGCAAAACGGGCAGGAGTTTCCGTTGATGAATATAAAGAATATGCAGGAGGTACAAAGTTATTTACAATCGAGGAAAACTTAGAAGCATTTAAGGAGGGTAATGATAGAAAATCTCTTTATTTTTCTGCCCAAGAAATGAGCAAATTTTTGGTAGATGTAGGTTTAGCAACTCAACCAGCAGATATTAGCAAAATTTTTGACGATCGATTTATCAAAGCCTACGCAGAAAAGAACAAAACTAAAAGTTAATATTTTCTTGTAAATTCGATTAACACTAACCAAAATCAAGTTCATTTAATCACTTAACACTCTTTCTAATACCCTTTGCGTCATGAGCGTCTTTGCGAGAAATAATCTAATTCTCTAATGAAGCAACTTCTAATTATACGAACTTGAGAACATCATGCGAAAAAAGAATACTAATTATGATGATAACCAAAAACATGGAAAAAAGCAAAGCAAATATACTTAATGGTTTTTGGCGCTTATCGGAAGACATACCCAAACCTCTATATATTAGCCTAACCATTTCCTCGATCGCACTCCCGTTAATATTATGGTGGTTAGTGACGACGATAGGCAATATTGATCCGAAATTTTTACCATCTCCTGCTAACGTATTCCAGGCTTTTGTAAGGTTATGGAAAAGTGGCGACTTAGTTAAAGATACCATAGCTAGTTTATGGAGAGTGGGATTTGGCTTTTTCTTCGCCGCCTTATTCGCTATTCCTATCGGTATTTTAATGGGGAGTTTTGCCAGTATCAGAGCATTATTTGAACCTCTATTTGGTTTAATGCGTTATATGCCAGCACCCGCCTTTATTCCCCTTCTCATACTATACCTTGGCATTGGAGAAGAACCGAAAATCACTCTTATATTTATAGGTGTATTTTTCTTTAATGCGTTAATGGTTATGGATACTGTAAAATTTGTATCAAAAGACCTGATCGAATCAACGTATATTTTAGGTGGTAATCCTTGGCAAATTTTAACTCAAGTGATATTTCCTCATTCTTTACCCGGTATTCTTGATGCTTGTCGTATTAATTTAGCCGCTGCATGGCAGTTAGTGATTGTGTCTGAGTTGATAGCATCCACCGAAGGTTTAGGAAGGCGTATCAGTGTCGCTGGAAGATTTTTACGCACTGATGAAATTTTTGTGGGTTTAATTGTCATTGGCATTATCGGTTTATCTTTAGATTTATTCTTTCAATATCTATTAAGAGTATCCTGTAATTGGGCTAGTCAAAAACGTTAATTTTCATTTAATTTAGTTTAATCTTGGAGAAAAAAATCATGTTTTTACAAGTTAGTAATTTACATAAAAATTTTGAGACAAAAAATGGCAAATTAGCTGTTTTAAAAGATATTAATATGACTATCGTACAAGAAGAATTTATTTGTGCAGTAGGAGCTTCAGGTTCAGGTAAATCTACCTTATTACGTCAAATAGCTGGATTAGATAAACCTTGTTTTGGAGAGGTAAGAATTGATGGAAAAACCATTACAGCACCAGGACCTGATCGAGGTATGGTGTTTCAACATTATACTCTTTATCCTTGGTTAAATGTACAAGAAAACACAGAATTTGGTTTGAAATTACAAGGAATATCAAAAAAAGAACGTAAAGAAAAAGCTAGTTATTATTTAAGTGTAGTCGGTTTAACTAATTTTGCTAAATCCTTACCTAAAGAATTATCAGGAGGTATGAAACAACGAGTGGCGATCGCTCGTGCATTAACATCAGAACCTAAAGTATTACTAATGGATGAACCTTTTGGGGCATTGGATATTCATACTAAAGAATCTATGCACGAATTTATGTTAGATTTGTGGCAACGCACCAATTTAACTATCTTCATGATTACCCACGATGTGGAAGAAGCGGTATTTTTATCTAATCGTATCTATGCTTTAGGTGCTCGTCCGGGTACTGTAAGAAAAGAAATGACAATTAATTTACCTGAAAGAACTGCTCATGTCAAGCGTCATAGCCAATTCCATGACTATCGTGATGAGTTAATGGAATTAATGCGTTTACATGGTAAAGAAGCCTTAACTATGGTGGCTTGATTTGATTACAATAACTATTTCTCGGTTATCTGAGTATCAATCAATAAATCTAAGTTATAATTAGTTTAGTTTATTGAACTTAGTTTAAAGATGAATATTGTCAATATCCACCAAGCAAAAACACAACTTTCTCAATTACTATCAAGGGTAGAAAAAGGAGAAAAAATTATCATTGCCAATCGGGGAAAACCCGTAGCCTATTTAACTCCCTATACCGAATCTCTCCTTCCCAAACGTATTGCTGGACGTTTACGAGGAAAATTTACCGTATCAGAGGATTTTTTTCATACTGATGAAGAATTAATTAATTTGTTTGAAGAGGAAGAAAGTTGAAATTATTGCTAGATACTCACTGTTGGTTATGGTGGTTAGTTGAGCCTGAAAAATTGAGCGAGACGGCAATAGAAGCCATTACTAATGATAAAAATGAACTATGGTTATCTGTAGCAAGTATTTGGGAAATCGGAATTAAATTCAAGGGCAGTAAATTAAATTTACCCCAACCTCCAGAAATTCTGATTCCTCAACAAATGCAAATAGATGGAATCTTAGCTTTATCCATTACTCCTAGTCATGCACTGTTAGCTTCTGCTTTACCTTTACATCATAAAGATCCTTTTGATCGAATGTTAATCGCTCAAACTCAACAGGAAACTATGACAATCTTAACTAATGATAGCACTTTTAATTTTTATAATATCAGAATTTTATGGTAATAGATATAATTCTACATCTTTCTAAATTATAAACTCAATAATATTTATCTAATTCTTGATAGTTGGGTAACTCATTTTTTATTATTTTACCTTCTCTAATTACAAGACGATCGCTTTGATTTCAAGAAAACAATTCATTAAAATAACGAGCTTTAAAAACAATATTAAGTTAATTATTTTTACTACTATTTTCGTCACAATCAAAGTCTAAATCTAAGTTTCTTTCTTTGGCTAGTTGAAAAACTTTCTTAAACCCAAGGATCAAGTTTAAATTCTGACTTTAAAAAATTAATAAAACAATTGATTTTAGCAGGATAAAAACGACTACGACGATAAACGGCATTAATAGGAAATGATGTAGGAGGATAATCTTGTAACACAATTTGAAGATCATTTTCATAAATTTTATCACCAAACATCCATACCGGTGCAACGGCAATACCTAAACCTGATAAAATTGCTGATCGAATAGCGATAGAACTATCAGTTTGAAAATATCCTGCAACTTGTACTTTAATTAATCCGTCTTTTCCTTGAAAATGCCACTCATTTCCTGTTGCTAGATTACTATAAACAATACAGTGATGATTAACTAAATCTTCAGGAGTTTGTGGTTCACCTGCTTGATCAAAATAGTCTTTTGTTGCTATCGTTATACGATGAGTAGTGCCAATATGATGACTAATCAGAGAATTATCTTGGCGATCGCCAATACGGATTAAAACATCTAAACCTTGTTCCACCATATTCACAAAATGATCTGCCATCACCAAATTGATTTTGAGATCAGGATAATATTTGATAAAAGTATTTAATCTGGGTACAATCTGCATTTGTCCAAAAAGAACAGAACAACCTATTCGTAAAGTACCTTTGGCTTCCTCTTTTCCTCTTAAATTCGCTTCAGCTTCGGTAACAGTTTCCAAAATTTGCTGACAGTATTGATAATATATTTTGCCCTCTTCCGTTAAACATAAATTCGTAGTAGAACGAATCAGTAATTGTACTCCTAAATATTTTTCTAGGGCAACAATTTGTTTACTAATAGTTGGTTGCGTCGTCTGTTGTTCTCGTGCTACAGCAGAAAAACTATTTAATTCAACCGCTCTAACAAAACTCTGCATACAAGCAAGTCGATCCATACAAAAGTTTTACCTCTTCCAAAATGGCATATCTGATATTCTAATTTGCCCACTTCTCAAAAAAAATTAAATAAATTACCATACCGTTATTAATTTCATTGATTTCCCAAAAAAAATGTTAAAGTCAAAATTTTTTAGCCCTTTTCTGACTCCTTTAGCCGTTGCTACGGTTATCACGGTGGGAAATGTCGCTCTTGATAGTTTTATTCCCCAATTTGAGAATAAGGCGATCTCAGCTCCAGAACTAACAGCAAAGCAAAAAATTGAGCTAGTGACCAAAAATAAAGGACAAATTGGTGGAGGTGATCAATTACGTCGCTTTTTCTTTGGTGATTTATTACCTTTAGGGGTACAGCCCGGAGGTGCTGGTATGGTGGTGAATCTTTACAACAAAGCCAATGATGTCACCTTTTCTTACTGTGCTACCTATGATGTGGTTGTAGCCGTAAAAAAAGGTAAAGTAACCATGTTTCCCCCCAATGAAGTCAAGTAATTAATTGATGGTTACCATTAGGCTTTCAGGAGTTGATATGTCGAGAATGGGCGGTCGTGTCCTTTATCGTGTAAGTGCTAAATTACAAGAAATAGGAGACGAAATCCCCATCGGTTCGGCAATGGTAAGATTAAAGGATCAAACTTAAGTACTTATTTAATCAAACTCTAATGATAATGATGAATAGAAGAATTTTTGCCTTAGAAGCTTATACTTGTTCTGATGATCAAAATGCTACGGTGACGGAAATTACTCAGACTGAAAACTCTAGTATTGCCGTATGGTTAGTTAAACCCGGACAAATTGTTCAATCTCATTATCACCCAGACGGACAAGATACTTGGGTTATGATTAAAGGTACTTTAACCTATTATTTAGGTGATGGTCAAAGTCAAAGTTTAAATGCGGGTGAAGTTGCTTTAGCTCAAAAAAATCAGATTCATGGGGCGATGAATAAAAGTAACGAAGATGCTGTGTTTGTCTCTATTTATTCTGCACCAAACATCGGCTATGAAAAAGCATTATTAACAGATGATGAAAAGTATTGATAATGTACAAAAAAATTTAAGTCGAGTTCCTACTAAAATATATCTTATTATTGCAGTTTTAATTTTTGGGGCTTCTAACTCCGTTACCACTAAACTTATTGACATTGGTAAATCTCACTTAATTGATGGTCAAAATCCAATTTCACCCTGTAATGTTTTATTTGTGGGTAATCTTTGTGCTTTAGGATTAATGTTCCTAATTTTTCATCACGATTGGAAATTTACTACTCTTAAAGTTTTAACTCGTCAAGATTGGATTAGTTTAACCGTTACGGGTATTTTATCAGGGGCGATCGCTCCTTGGCTAATTTTTACAGCTCTTGAGAACACTAACGTAACTAATATTGTTTTAATTGGACGTATAGAACCTATCTTAAACCTAATTTTGGGTGTTTGGTTGTTAAGTTCACCAGTTAATTTTTGGACAATGACAGGCTCTATTGTATCCTTTTTGGGTGTGGTTACCACTGCTTTATTGGCAAGTTCTGGACAGATGATTACTATGGGCGGATTTCAAATCGGAATCGGTGAATTTTTTGTGGCGATCGCCTCTCTTATCTCTTCGATTTCCTCCATTATGGGTAAATTACAATTGAGATCTATTCCTTTAGGAATTTTCATGATTTATCGTAATATACTAGGCACTGTAATTTTTTTTCTCTTAGCTAATTTTCTTTATGGATTAGATCATTTTAATCATGTATTATCTCCTTTTCTTTGGCAATGGATGTTAATATATGCAGGAATTATTGTCGTATTTGGTCAATATTGTTGGTTAGCAGCTTTAAAGAATGCCACCTCAACGCAAATTAACTTAGCTAGTTTATTTAATCCGATAGTTGCTATTTTTATGGCTTATGTGATTTTAGGAGAAATTCCTACTATAGCTCAATATTTAGGAGGAAGTTTATTGCTAATAGGAATTATCCTTAGTTTTTTAGGTAATTTACCTCAATCTTAGATCTTGCATCTCTATCATCAATTCTCGATAAGGATAGGGAAAAGGGAAGAGGGAAGAGGGAAAAGTAATCAGAATTGATTTTAAAACTCCTAAAATTGATTTTTCCCGTTTTGTTTCATTGGTATTATTGTACTAGTGCAAGCAAGATCTGAGTCAATAATTAGGGGTTGCAGTAAGATGAGCCTCTTTTTAATCTAATTCTTGATAGTTAGGTAACTGATTTTTTATTATCTTACCATCTCTAATGATAAGACGATCGCTTTGATTTCGAGAAAACAATTCACTAAAATAACGAGCTTTAAACACTACTAAATTAGCGGGAGAATTTACCCTTATTTGCCCTAAATCTGGTAATTTCATCAAATCAGCAGGAATTTTAGTAACAGAGGTAATCCAGTCACTATAAGGAGTGTCTAAATGCACAATCTTTACTGACTGGTTAAACACTTCTAACATATCATGATCTCCGAAACCGAAAAAAGGATCACGACAATTATCACTAGCAAAAGTAACTTTTATTCCTGCTTTTTTAAATTCTTTTACCCTCGTTACACCCCGCCAAAAAGGAGTAATATTTTCTTGTCTATCCTGCAAATATAAATTACACATCGGCAAACTAACAATACTAATATTTGCTTCTTTGACTAAGTTAATTATTTTTACTACTATTTCTTTGGGTTGTATAGATAAACTACAACAATGTCCGCACAATATATTATTAGTAAAATTCATTTTCAATGCTGTTTCAGCAATTTTTTGCAAACAAATTGAGTCAATTTCTCCGTTTTCGTCACAATGAAAGTCTAAATCTAAGTTTCTTTCTTTGGCTAGTTGAAAAACTTTTTCTAACTGATTTTCTAAGTCTGGATTAGTATAAGCAACACCTCCTAAAATTCCGCCAATTTCTGCAATTTTATCTGCTAATTTCACACCATTTTCTGTTAAAAAATAATCTAAACTAACTAAAGAAACGGCTTGTAAAGTAATTTTATTTTGCCATGCTTTTTGTAATTTTTGCCAAACTTTTAGACTAATATCGGCTTGATTTTCATGACAATCTAAATGTGTTCTAATAGCGATCGTACCATAGGCGTAACTACATTTCAAAGCAAATTCCATACGCTTATATAAGTCTTCTTCATCCCAGAAAATAGCATCTTTCTTCACAGTTTCTAAGGCAGTTTTGAAATCACCTTGTAAGTTTGGCGATCGCTCAAAAATATGTCCTTTATCAAGATGAGTATGTATATCAACAAAACAAGGCAAAATAATTCTTTTTTGTAAATCAATGCCAATGGTATCATGAGAAGCTGAAATAATTTGACTAATTTTTCCTTCTTGAATTTGTAAATCAGCTAAACATAAATTTTCTTTTGTATCTGGAATAAATCGATTATCTGTGATTAAACAAGTAGGAATATGAGCATTTTTGAGCCAATAATTATTTTGGTTTATCATTACTTTTTATCGAAAAATATCAGGTAATTTTCAATCCATAAATTTATCTTAAACTATTCTACTATACTTGATTGATATACCTTTAGCTTTTTTAATTCATTGTCAATAAATTTAGTCGCATCTTCCGCTTTGATAGGTTTAGAATATAAATATCCTTGTCCATAATTACAGTTAATTTTTTTTAATATTTGCTCTTGAATATCAGTTTCAATACCTTCAGCTACTACGTCTAAAGAGAGATTATGTGCTAAAGTAATAATCGCTTCTACAATGGGATGTTTTTGATTAAGATGAATTAAAGGTTGAATAAAAGCTCTATCAATTTTGAGAGTATTAAAAGGCAGACGGTGAAGATAACTAAGAGAAGAATATCCAGTGCCAAAATCATCAAGGGAAATTTTTAAATTACGAGCTTGAATTTTGTCTAAAATTTCTTTAGCATGATCATAATTATTCATTAAAATTGTTTCTGTAATTTCAATTTTTAAAAAATGAGGATTAACTTTAGTTATAGTTATAATTTCATCTAATTCTGTCAAAAAATTAGGGTTTAATAATTGTTTACTAGAGACGTTAACTGCTGTAAATAATTTTAACTCACCATAGAAATCTTCCCATTGTTTTATTTGTTTTGCTGCTGTGTGTAAAATCCATTTTCCCATAGAAAGAATTAACCCTGGATCCTCAGCCATAGGAATAAATTCTACTGGAGAAATAAATCCATGAATAGGGCTTATCCAACGAATTAAGGCTTCAAATCCAGCAATTATTCCTGTTTTTAAATTGATAATTGGTTGATAATAAAGTTCTAATTCTTCATTCTCTAAGGCTTTTCTTAATGCAGATTCTAAACTTAATCTTTTGACTAAATCTGTGTGCATAGTCGGGTTAAAAACTCGATAACAATTACGCCCGTTTTCTTTAGCTTGATACATAGCTAAATCCGCATCTCTAATCATTTCTTCCCCTTTACGATAACCAAATGAACTTAATGTTATACCAATACTTACCGATGAAAAAACATTTTGTCCATGTAAAACAATATTTATTTTACAACTATTAATGATTTTTGTAGCAATATCATAACTTTCTTGTTCTGATTTTATATCTGGTAAAAATACCACAAATTCATCACCACTAATCCGGGCAACAGTATCATTTTCTTTTACACAATTTACTATTTTATCGGCAATTAAAGTTAATAATTCATCTCCTATTTTATGACCTAAACTATCGTTAATTTTTTTAAATTCATCAATATCAATTAATAAAATACCACAAAAATTTTGACGATTATTATTAACTCTATTTAAGAATTGTGTTAGCCTATCCATTAAGAGAAAACGATTAGGTAATCCTGTTAATTTATCATGAAAAGCATCATAAAATATTTGCTCTTCCATTACTTTTAACTCAGAAATATCGATAATTTGTTCAATAAATTGGATAATTTCTCCCTGATTATTTCTTAAAGCTGTAATGTTAACAATAGTATAAACTACTGAACCATTATGGGCTAGAAAACGTCTTTCTTGACTATCTTGATCTAAATATTCTGTAATAATTTTTTGTTTAAATAAAACACATTTTTCTCGATCATCAGGATGGCATATATAAGTCTCTTCTTGATTAATTAAATCAGAAAAAGGATATTGTAATAATTCATAAAGAGAGTTATTAACTTGAAGTATTTTCCCTTCTAAATTAGTAATTATCATCCCAATAGGTGCTAATTCAAAAATTAATCTTAATTCTTCTTCACTTTTTTCTAATGCTTTTTGAATTTTAGTTCTATTAGTAATATCAGTAATAATGCCATCAATACTAATCATATTATTATTTTCATCATAAACAATATGAGCTCGATCTCTAATATATTTTTCCTCTCCATCACCAACTAAAATACGATATTCTATATCATGAGACTGAAGATTATCCCCTAATAATGATATGTTAAATAAATTAGAATAAATTTCTTTGATTTGTTGTTTTTGTTGAGGATGTACTAATTCTAACCAATAGGTTCTTTTTTGAAAAAAATTAGATAAAGGAGTTTTAAATATAATTTCGGCGGCACGATTTATATAAGTTAATTGTAAGGTTTGAGGATGAATTGACCAAATTACATCTTCTAATGAAAAAAGCATATTTTTAAGTCTTTCTTGACTTTCTTCTAAAGCAATATTTATTTGTTGTTTTTCTAATTCTGTTTCTTCTGCTACAATAATTCTGGCGATCGCTTGACAAATAGATTCCATGAGAGTATCTTGATAAGTAAAATTATAGTGACTATTGCTATTACTTAAATTAAATAGATGTAATACTCCATAAATATTATTGTTAATAAAAATAGGTGTACCTAAATAAAAATCGATATTAAATTCTTGAGATATTAACTGTTGTAATACTACACTTTCTCCTATAACT
>NZ_VRZC01000099.1 GCF_016743215.1 Geminocystis sp. GBBB08 | reverse complement strand
TTTATGATGGTTAAAACCTTCCCATAATTACATATTGCAGTCAAAAATTCAGTTTTACCAATAACCCTTGCCATGATTCATCAGTTTTGACTCCTAGTTGAATTTTAACTTCCATCGCCGATGAAGATTCTTTACCCGTTGGTGCTGTCGGTAGTTTGATTGATGATTTTATAGGCAATATTTTTGATGTGGATGCCGGTGCTGTCAAAGGCATTGCTATTACTAATGTTAGTAATCAAGGTACTTTATACTATTCAACAGATAATGGTGCAAATTGGATAGCAGCCAGTGGTTTAAATAACGCTTTCGCTTTGTTATTAGCCTCTGACGGTGCAACTCGTCTCTATTTTGTCTCCAATACTGCGAATTTTAATGGCACCCTAAATGATGCTATTACTTTCAGGGCTTGGGATCAAACTACAGGAACGAATGGGAATACAGCCGACACCACCATTAACGGAGATGACACAGCATTTTCTAATACCACAGATACTATCAGCATTACGGTAAATCCTGTTAATGATGCACCTACTCGTAATGGTGGCATTAGTGCACCTAATCTCTCAAGCATTATGGAAGATCAAGATCCTGATACTATTTCAGGAGATACTATTGAAAATCTTTTTGCTAGTAAATTCCTTGATAACCTTGATAGTCCTTCTGATAACTTTGCAGGTATAGCTGTCGTTGCTAATGATGTTAGCTTTTTTGAAGGGCAATGGCAATGGTCAAATAATAATGGATTCAGTTGGAATACCATCGAATCTACTATTGGACTTAGTAATGCACTTTTATTAGAGAAAAATACCAAAATTCGCTTTCTTCCCTACATTGATTTTAACGGCACTCCTAGCCCATTAACTGTTAGATTAATTGATGATTCTTCGACTCCCCCCTGGGGCGATCGCCTTAACTTGAGTGATCCTAGCACCACAGGAGGAACTACTCCTTATAGCGATGTCGATAACGAAGTAACTCTAACTACCACCGTTACGGGCGTTAATGATGCACCAGTTCGCTTTGATGATCAACCCACCACTCTTACGGCAGTTGATGAAGATAATATAACCTCTACAGGGGACACTGTATCTTACTTATTTGGAGGCAAATTTTCTGACTTTAATGATAGTTATACATTTTATGGCGGTTCTAATGCCAACAATTTAGCAGGTGTTGCCATTGTCAAAAATACTTCAGTCGTTAGTCAAGGGAAATGGCAATATTCCACTGATAATATAAACTGGATCGATATTGCCAATGATCTTAGTAATAGTAACGCTTTAGTTCTCCCTGAAAGCACCAGAATTCGCTTTCTTCCCGCTGCAGATTTTAACGGCACCCCTGGAACTTTAACTGCCCGTCTCATTGATGATTCTCAAGGTGCGCTGACATCCATAACTACTCTAAATTTTGATACTCTTAATGGTGGCATTGATAGTGGAAGCACAACCCCCTATAGTGACGCTGACAATACGGTAGTTTTAAATACTAGCGTTAATGCCGTTAATGATGCCCCAACCCGTAATATCACTAAGCCAAATTTACAACTGTTAGCGGCAGAAGATACTGGAAACTCAGGATCGTTAAATGTTACAGCACTTTTTGGCAGTGGTTTTCTCGATACTGCCGATGCCCAAATTCAAAATGGTGGGGTAAGCATTGCTAATGAATTTGCCGGAGTAGCCATCGTTGCCAATGAGGCAACCACTAATGGTACATGGCAATACTTTAATGGCACAGATTGGATTGATATTCCCACAACCCTCACCACTGCTACAGCCTTAGTTCTTAATAAAGATACTTTAGTTCGTTTTAAAATCAACACCACTGACTTTACTGGAGAGATAGGTAAATTAACCGCTCGTTTACTTGATAACTCATCAGGAGAACTAACATCGGGAAATACTCTTAATGTTTCGATAAGTAACGGTACAGAAATTTACAGCAATAGTAGCAATCAAGTCTTACTTTTTGGTGGTGTAACCCCCATTAATGATGATCCTAAAATTAACCCCGTTGCTATAGAAATCAATGAAGGAGGCAGTGGGAATTTTGTCAATATTGGTAACTTTAACCTCACGGATGTTGATAATTTACAACAACAATTAATCATCAAAATTACGAGCTTACCAACTCGTGGTACTTTAACCTTTAATGGTAGTCAATTAGTTGTTGATTCTACTTTTTCCGCCGATCAAATTCCATTTTTACGATACACCCATAATGGCAATCAAGTATTAAGCGATACCTATGATAGTTTTGGTATCATCGTAGAAGATGGGGCTGGGGGGACGATCTCTAATACAGCTATTCCCATTACCATCAAACCCGTTAACCAATTACCTAGTGCTAGTGGCTCTCAAACCCTTTATGAAGGGGAAACAGGAGTTATTATACCTATTACTATATCAGATCCTGATCAAAGTGTTGGAACGCCTCATAATATTAAAATTCTCACTTTACCTGTTCGGGGTACTTTAAAAGTTAATGGTAGTGTTATCAGTTCTCTTCCTATAGGAGGGCTTACTGTTTTATCTACCGATGTTATTAGCTACGATCATGATGGTAATGATCTCAATAACGGTAATCCTCCGGATGAAAGTTTCAACATTGAAGTAATTGATGATGGTGGTGGCACTGGTATTCCAGGAACAACTGTTAGCACGATCACCCTTAATATCATTCCCAATAATGATGATCCCACCCTTGTTAATAATACTGGTACAACTCTTAATTCTGGTACAGGACGAGAGATTACTGTAACAACTGCAATGTTGCGGGTGACTGATCCTGATTCCTCAGATACCCAGCTAACCTACACTTTAACAGATCTGCCAGATCACGGTTATTTACTCTACAACGATGGCGGTACTCTGAAAAGAATGTTAGTGGGTACAACCTTTACCCAAGCAGATATTAACAACGGTATTATTCGTTATCGTTTCTTTGAAAGTGGTGCAGGAGTTTTTAATGATAGTTTTAGTTTCCAAGTAAGAGACAGTGAAATTACAGCTTATCCTACTTTACGAGAAGGGGGTATTTGGAAAACTGACGGCACTGCTCTTGAAACTATAACTTTTCCCTTAGTTATTGAAGACACTACCGGCCGAGGATCAGGTGAAGGTGGAGAAACTTTTCCTGATCG
Organism: Geminocystis sp. GBBB08; assembly: GCF_016743215.1. Classification (GTDB taxonomy): domain Bacteria; phylum Cyanobacteriota; class Cyanobacteriia; order Cyanobacteriales; family Cyanobacteriaceae; genus Geminocystis. The sequence continues at coordinate 11,265 of NZ_VRZC01000099.1, read as the reverse complement.
TGTTCCGAGTAGTCCTCCCATTGTTGATACGAATACAGGAGTAGGTGTAGTAATTAGTCCTGCTACCTTACTTGAGGGTGGAAGTGTTGTTATTACCAATTCTTTGCTCAAAGTAACCGATCCTGATAATCCACCGCCTAGTCAATTAGTTTTTCGTATTGCAGAACTACCTACCAGTGGCACGTTAAAATTTAATGGAGTTGCCTTAAGGGTTTATGACAGTTTTACTCAAGAAGACATCAATAACGGGTTATTAACTTTTGATCACGCCGGGGATGAAAAATTTATTGATAACTTTAAATTCACCATTAGTGATGGTAGCAATGTTGTCACTAATAGTGGTAATCCCTTTATTTTTGATATTGACGTTACTCCCCAAAATGATGCACCTGCCATCGCCGTTAGCAATAAACCCTTTTTACGAGAAGGAGGCACAACGGGAATTAGCCCTGATCTAAACAATCTTGGTGATTACATTACATTAGTAGATATTGATGGTACAGGAGAAAAATCAGGTATTGGTTATGCAACCCCTAATAACCTCACCTTTCAAGTTCTCACTTTACCTACTCATGGATATTTAGAAATAGATCAAGGCAGTGGTTATGTACAAATTACTGAATTAAATAAGGGCAGTATTATTATTACCAAAGCCCAATTAGTGGGTAATCTATTCCGTTATGTTCATGATAGCAGTGAGAATTTTACCGATAGTTTCAACATTCAAGCTAATGATAATACCACAGGTACGATTAATAACCTGAGTAATGTTACCACCGTCAATATTGATATTGCACCGATTAATGATCCTCCTCAACTTCAAGAGAAGAAAAATCTTAGTGTTTTTGAAGGGGCAACCGCTACTATTAAAGGCTCTAACGGTATATTGGGAGATGAATCCCGTTTAATTTACAAAGATCCTGATAATACGACTATTCAGCGTCAATATTTCATTTCTAACAATGTTGACTACGGAAACCTCTTTTTAAATGGTGTGGCTTTAGGAGTTGGAAGTGTTTTCAGTCAAGATGACTTAGACAATAATCGTATCACTTATCAACACGATGGCTCAGAAAATCATCAGGATTTCTTCGAATTTGAAGTTCGAGATGGAGGGGGTGGAGAAGTTCCGGGTATTTATAATATCGATATTACTCCTCGTAATGATGCTCCTACCTTAACAATTCCAGGGGTGCAAAACTACTTTGGTAATAATACTATTAGTATTACTGGTATCATTCCTGCGGATGTTGATTTACTTAGCCTCAATACCCCTGTAGAAACCGATCGCCTACGGATTACTCTCAACCCTCAATTAGTAGCTGGCACAACCTATGCTAACGGTAAGCTGAATATTACAACTACCACCGGCATTACTTTTATCAATCCCACCACTGGTTTAGCCTATAGTAATCAAGTTAGTGGCACGAATAATAATATTTATGGTAATAAGATAATCATTGAAGGCACATTGAGTGATATTCAGAATGCCTTAAATAGTTTGCAATATCAAGTAAATACAGATGTTAATGGTACTATCTCCTTAGCTGTTACCGTTGATGATCGTCTCTATAATCTGACCACAGGAGCGGTAATTGGTGCCAATGGTGGGGCAACAAACCAAAATGGGACACCTTTTAGTGACACTAATAACACTGTTACTCGTAATATACTCATTAACACCTCAAGTCTTAACGATGCCCCTCAAGTTGTCATCTCCACTAACTCTAATTATGCTTTTCTGACGGAAGATCAAACATCACCCTTTAATGGAAGCGGGAGTAATCCGGGCAAAATTAGTATCATCGATCCTGATGCTTTTGATACTATCAACAATACCGTTACTCTGACAGTTACAACGGGCACAATTAGTGTAACCAATACCAGTTTAATTACGGGAGGTGCCAATGGCACTAATACTATTATCCTCACTGGTAGCCTCACTGAGATTAATCAAGTTTTAGAAAGTCTTTCTTATACACCTCTTAGTAATTACAATAACTTTACTAATACCTTTCCTTTTCCCACCACAGACACCTTAACGATTACAGCCGATGATAAAGGTAATTCAGGTATTGGTGGCCCACAACAAACTAGCCGTACTATCACTCTAGTAATTCGTCCTGTTAATGATGCTCCTACTCGTTTTGATGCGAGTCCGGCCGTTGCCATTGTTGCGGAAGACACCACTTCTCCCACTGGTAATACAGTCTTTAACCTATTCAATCCTAAATTTACCGATGTCACCGATAATCAACTAGCTAATAATGGATCTGCACCCAATATATTAGCTGGAGTAGCCATAGTCGGAAATACTGGAAATAATCTAACTCAGGGTAAATGGCAATGGTCTTCTAATGGTACTACTTGGACTGATATTAGTACTTCTGTCAGTTTAAATAGTTCTCTGATTCTTTCTTCCAATGCCCTGATTCGCTTTTTACCTGTAGCAGATTTTCATGGTACACCCACAGGACAGTTAACGACACGATTAATTGATAGTTCAGGAAGCCCAATTACTTCAGGTGCGTTATTAAATCTTAGTGCGGCGAATGCTACCGGCGGTACAACTCGCTATAGTGATGCCGCTAATGCTGTAACTTTACAAGCCAATGTCACCCCAGTTAATGATGCCCCAACAGCTACCACCAGCACTGTTAGTATTGCCACTATTGCTGAAGACACAACAAACCCAAGCGGGACACAACTTCTGGGCTTACTCAATAGTAAATATAGTGACGTTAAAGATAATCAAATCAGTAAAAACGGTGGTAATACTGCTACTCCTTTGAGTTATGTTGCCATTGTCGGTAGTACTAATTATGTTGCAGGGCAAGGAACTTGGCAATATAGCGATGGTTCAGGCAATTGGATTAATATACCTGTCAGTGGTTTATCTAATACTAACTCCTTAATTATTCCCTCAGACAGAGAAATTCGCTTTTTACCAGCAAGTAACTTCTTTGGCAATCCCGGAACTTTAACCGTTAAATTAGCAGATAATAGTTCAGTTTTAACTGCTAGTACAAGTAGTAGTGACTTCAAAAATTTAACTACCAATGGCGGTATCGGAACAACTGGTTCATGGTCTGTTAATAATGTTACTATTGCTACTAATATTACTAATGTTAATGATGCCCCCACTATCATTAATCCCACAACTCCTGTCAACTTAACCGCAGTAAATGAAGACACCACCAACCCCACTGGTGCAACGGTGACAACCCTCTTTGGCAGTAAATATAACGACAGTATTGATAATCAACAGGGTATCCTTAATGGTGGTAATGCTGTTACTGCTTTTGCTGGTATTGCGATCGTTGGTAATGCTTCCACTTCTGTTGAGGGTAAATGGGAATATTCTACCAATGGTGGAAGTATTTGGCAATCAATTCCCTATGATTCTGATTCTCTACCGTTAAGTAATACAAACGCCCTTTTACTCAATCCTAGCGCTCAATTACGATTTGTTCCTGCCCTCGACTATTACAGTAACCCCCTTAACCTCAGTCAACCCCCAGTAGGTGCATTAACCATCAGAGTAGCGGATACTTTTAATATATCTAATAACGGTACATTACAAGATATTACTAACTTTATTGGTACTAAAAACGATGGTAGCGGTGTTTGGTCAAATGATACCACGACTTTAGCCACAACTGTTAATGCCGTTAATGATGCCCCTGTTTTAAATGGTACTATTGGCACGACTCAAACCACAGTAGAAGATGCCGCCCCTGTTAATGTGGGTTCAAATTTAAGTGGTATTACTGATATTGAGATCGGTTTAAATCAACTTCCTGACTTAGTTACCGCTACTGTTACTATTGGCAATTTCTTGGTAGGGGATCAATTAGCCTTTACTTTACCTTCAGGAGTTATTGCAACTGCTAACGGTACGGGAAATGTTTATACTCTAAGCGGATCTAGTGCCACTTTAGCTAATATTTTATCAGCTTTACAGTCCACAACTTATGTTTCTACTAGCAATAACCCTACTAATATTGTTAATGGTGTAGAACTAAATCGTACTCGAACTATTCAATATCAGATTAATGATACTCAAAGCAGTAATAATCTTTCTAATGTCATTACTACCACTGTTGAATTTACCCAAGTATCTAATGATTCCCCTAGTTTAACGGATGCTTCTTTTTCCATTAATGAAGATCCGACAACTAATAATGGACAAACTATTAATACGTTATTTGCTGGTAAATTTAGTGACGACGATGGTGCTGATGCCTTCCTTTCTGGGTTAGCAATTATTAGTAATACAGCGAATAGCTCGACTGAGGGAACATGGCAATATTCTACTGATAGCGGTACAAATTGGTTTGCTATCGATACAGTCAATGACACTGGTACTGCTTTAGCACTTTCTAAAGACACCTTAATTCGTTTTGTTCCTGTTCAAGATTACAATGGAACACCTCCTGCTTTACAGGTTCGAGCTTTAGATGATACCTATAACGCCTTATTTACTTCCACAAATGCCAATACCGAAGTCAGAGTAACTATTAATACCACTAACAATGGCGGACAAACGGCGATCGCCGCTACCCCCACTAATTTAGGAGTAATAGTTAACCCCATTAATGATACACCAGCTATCAGTGGCACAACAGGCACAAGAGCTTACACTGAAAATGCTTCGGCGATTATTCTAGTTACAGGTAGTGGTTCGGTAGTCGATATTGATGCTAATAATTTCCCTAATGGTAATATTACTCTTACTCTCACCAGTTATCAAACAGGAGATGTCTTATCTGTTAACAATCAAGGCAGTGGTGCGAATCAAATTGGCTTGATTGGCAGTAACGTCACCTATGGCGGTGTAACCATCGGTACAATTAACAGCATCAATAATGGTGTCGGCAAAAATCTAGTTATTAATTTCAACAGCCAAGCTACTAAAACCGCCGTCCAAGCGCTTCTCGATAATCTAACCTATGTTAGTACCAGTGATGATCCTACCGTAGCAGGAACTCAGAATCAACGCACTTTTAATGTCACTCTTAATGACGGTAATAATGGTGGGGGAGGAGTTGCCCTTAATTCCAATACCCTAACAGGAATAATCGACATTACTGCGGTTAACGATGCACCTGTTAATAATGTTCTGGCAACCCAAACAACTTTAGAAGATACGATTCGCATTTTCAACACTGCCAACGGTAATCTTGTTTCCATCAGTGATGTGGATGCTGGAAGTCAACCTGTCACCGTTACTCTAACCTCAACCAATGGGATTATTAACCTATCGGGAATTGCAGGGCTTACCTTTGAGAATGGAACTGTTAATGGCTCAAATAACATTAAAATTACTGGCACAATTGCAGCAATTAACACTGCCCTGAATGGTTTAGGTTTTGCACCTACTGCTAACTACAACAATAACTTCAGTACTGGTAGCATTACCATTGTTACCGATGACTTAGGCAATACTGATGCGATCGCCAATCAAAACAAAACTGATAGCGATACTATTATTATCAATATCACCCCTGTTAATGATGCCCCTGTTATCTCGTTGATTGCTTCTCCTGTCACTGGAAATTATACTGAAGGAGCTACTGCATTTAATATAGGACAAAATATCGCCTTCATTGCAGATATTGAAATAGATCAAAGTGAACCGAATGTTGCTAATAACTTTACTGCCACTGCAACTATTACCGATTTCTTTACGGGGGATGTTTTAAGTTTTACTGTTGGTGCAACGGGAGTTACGGTTAATAATCCTAGTAATGGCGTTTATACCCTCACTGGTACTAAAGCGAATGTTTTACAAGTCTTACAATCGACTACCTATTCTTCCACTAGCCCGAATCCTAGTAATTACAACACCAATTTAGATCGAGTTATTACCTATCAGATTAACGATAATCAAGGAGCGAATAACTTATCTAATACTGTTTCTACCACCGTTAATATTACTCCCGTTAATGATCCGCCTACTGTCGCAGCTTCCTCCGGCGTTACCACTTTTACAGAAGGTAATAATGTTACTTCTACCCCTGTTGCTGTTGATAGTGGTTTAACTTTAGACGATGTTGATAACGAAAAACTCGCTTCTGCTACTGTCTCCATTACTGGTAATCTTCAAAACTTAGAAGACATACTGGTATTCACTAATAATAATGCTACCCTTTACGACAATATTACCGCCAGTTATAATTCCACAACGGGAGTATTAACCCTTAATTCTGTCGGACAAACTGCAACCCTTGCCCAGTGGCAAAATGCTCTCCGTGCCGTCACTTATACCAATAGTAGTGAGATTCCTAATAACAGCGATCGCACTATTTCTATTCAGATTAATGATGGTGCGGCTACCAGTAACGTTACCACAAAAACAGTTCAAATTGTACCTGTTAATGATACTCCCATTTTAGGTACGGGTAGCACCGTTAATTATTTGGAAAATGCTACTGCTGTGGCGATCGCACCTACCATGACGTTAACTAATGCAGACACTGATCTGTTGAAATATAACAATGGTAGTTCTTTAACCATTAATTATACCTCTGGGGCTACTATTGCGGATCAGCTTAGTATTGCTAATGCTAACGGTATTACAGTTAGTGGTAATGTGATTAGTTATAACGGGAATGCCATCGGTACTTTCTCCGGAGGAGCAAATGGTACAGGGTTAACCATCACCTTTAATGGTATCGATTCCACCTCAACGGCAGTTAAACAATTACTCAATAACATTAGTTTTAGTAATACTTCTGAAGATCCTGTCAGTGGTAATAGAGTTTTTAATATTACTATTAACGACAACGAAGGTGGTTTACAAACAGCAACTTCTTCCACTACGGTAAATGTAATTCCTGTTAATGATGCACCCACTTTAACTTCTAATGGATTAAATCCCAATTATGTAGAAGATACCGTTGCATTTTCAACTATTTTTAATGGTTCAGCAACAGGCACAATTGAAGCAGGACAATTAATCAATCAATTAGTCTTTACTATTAGTAATGTCGTCAATGTTGGCAATGAGCAAGTAAGCATTAATGGCACAACCGTTACTTTAACCAATGGTGCAACCTTTACCAGTGGTGGATTTAGTGGCACTGTTAGTCTTAGTGGTAGTAACGCCACCGTTACCATTAATAACGCTACGGGGGCAACTACTGCTCAAATAGATGCTTTAGTCAATGGTTTAGGTTATAAAAATACCAGTCAAGATCCTACGGGGGGTAATCGACTTGTCACTATCACTTCCATCACAGATAATGGCGGTACTGCTAACGGTGGAGTTAATAACACTAACCCCAATTTAGTCTCCGTTGTCAATGTGATTCCTGTCAATGACGAGCCCACTTTAACCGCTACAGGTGCTAATACAAGTTATACAGAAGATGTTGTAACTCCTAGCAGTTTATTTAGCAGTGCAAATAGTGGCACGATTGAAGCAGGACAAAAATTAAAAGAGCTTAAATTAACCGTCAATAATCTGAACGATGGTGCTAATGAAATCCTCCGCATTGACGGACAAGATATTACGTTGACTAATGGTAATAACGTCACCACAAGCAATGGCTATACTGTCAATATTAGTAATCCGACTGGAAATTTAGCAAGTTTAACCATCACAAAATCAGGGGATGCTACTACTGCTCAAATCAACACTTTAATTAACGGCATTGGTTACAAAAACACCAGTCAATCACCCACCACAGGAAACCGCACTATAACCATAACTTCCTTACAAGACGATGGGGCTAATGGAGGAATTAACGAAGACGATGCTGTTACTAACGCTTTGAGCATCACTGCCACAGTTAATGTTATTGCCGTTAATGATGCACCGGTTTTAGATAACACACCTGTTTTAAGCATAACCACTACTGAAGATATAGGTGTGCCAAGTGGACAAGTAGGCTTTTTAATTAGTAATTTTGTAGGGGGTATCAGTGATGTTGATGGAGTTAATGTCCCCAATGGCATTGCTATCACCAATAAGAGTAATTTAGGGAGTATCTATTACTCTACTAACAACGGTACAAACTGGACATTATTTAGTGGCACTTTATCCGACAGTAACGCTTTATTACTAGCTAATAACAGTAATACTCGTTTATTCTTCAGTCCCAATGCAAATATTAACGGCATTTTATCAACAGGTATTACTTTTCGAGCATGGGATCAAACTTCTGGAAGCAATGGCAGTACGGCTAACATTAGTACTATTGGCACTGGAGGAACAACAGCTTTTTCTACAGCTACGGAAACTATTAGCGTTACTATTACTGCCGTCAATGATGCCCCCACTCGCAGCTCTGCTAGTACTTCATTAACAGCAGTTTTAGAAGATAACACCAACCCTACAGGGGCAACGGTTAATAGTTTATTTACGAGTCGTTTTAGTGATACCACGGATAATCAAACAGCTAATGGAGGTTCTTCTGCTAATACATTAGCTGGTGTAGTGGTAGTTGCTAATGCCGCTAATACTTCTACTCAAGGGGTATGGCAATGGTATGATGGCTCCACTTGGCAAACTATCAGCACCTCCGTTTCTACCTCCAACGGTTTAGTTTTAGCAGAAAATACTTTAGTGCGTTTTCTCCCCAACGCAAACTTTAATGGCACTCCGGGTATTTTAACCACTCGTCTCATTGATAATTCAGTCGGTGCAGTTACTTCAGGCACAACAGGTATTAATGTTAGCAATGATACTACTTTAAGTGGAGGAATAACCCAGTATAGCAATTCAAGTAATGCCGTCACCCTAACAACTAGCGTTACTGCAGTTAACGATGCACCCATCGCCACTGGTGCTAGTGTTCTAACTGCTGTTAATGAAGATTCAACAAACCCCACAGGAGCGACTGTTACTACCCTCTTTAATGGGAATTTCTCTGATAGTACAGATCAGGTAACGGGAGGATCTTCTGCGAATACCTTAGCAGGGGTAGCGATCGTCGGTAATGCGGCTAATTCAACAACTCAAGGAAATTGGCAATATTTTAACGGCACAAGCTGGGTTAACGTTGGTACTCGTGATAATACTAACGCCTTAATCGTTGCCTCCGCAAATAGTCTTCGTTTTGTTCCTGTCACCGACTATCATGGTGCTGTACCGGCCTTAACGGTTAATCTGATTGATAGTTCTATTACTGTTACCACAGGAAATACGGTTAACTTAAGTGGTGTGGGAGCTACTGGAGGAACTACCGCCTATAGTGTCAATACAGTTAATTTAACCACAAGTATTAACCCTGTCAATGATGCACCGATTGCTTCGGGTAGTGTGAGCGTTACCAATATTAATGAAGACGTTAGCAATCCTTCAGGTACAGTTATTAATACCCTGATTACCAGTACTAACTATAACGATACCAAAGACAATCAAACTAGCAATGGTGGTAATAATACTGAAACTGCCTTGAATAATATCGCCGTTGTTGGTAGTAGTAATTATGTTGCAGGACAAGGTACTTGGCAATATGGTAATGGTAGTGGCGGTTGGATTGATATTCCTGTTAGCGGTTTATCAGATACTCAGGCGTTAATTATTCCCTCTGGGCGAGAAATTCGTTTTGTACCAGCTACTAACTTCTTTGGTACTCCTGGTACTTTGAATGTACGTTTAGCCGATAGTAGTTCTTCTCCCAGTGCGAGTACTTCTTCAGGAGACACTAAAAATCTCAATAGTAATGGTAGTATTGGTGGCACTGGTACTTGGTCTAGTGGTACAGTTACTATTACCAGTAATGGTATAACTAATGTTAATGATCGACCTACAGCTACTAATACCACTATCTCAGGCACATTAGAAGATAATACCACAACCTCCTTAACCATTACGGGAGCTAACTTTGGTTATAGTGACGTTACAGATAATCAGAGTGGCATCACGGGAGGGGGAAATGCTAGTAGTGCTTTTGGTGGTATTGCTATTGTCAATAATCCTGCCACTCAAGGAAACTGGCAATATAACACTGGTAGTGGTTGGGTTAATGTGGGTATAGTATCTGATAATTTAGCTTTAATTCTCCCTGAAAATGCTCAATTACGTTTTGTACCTAATGCTAATTTTAATGGTAATCCCGATCCTTTAAGTATCCGAGTTGCAGATACTTCTCAAAGTTTTGCTAGTAATGTCAATATCACAGGTAATTTAACTCAGACTAGCACATGGTCAAATATTATTACCCTTTCTGCACCCATTACCCCCCAAAACGATGCACCCATAATTAATGCCACTATTAGTAACCCCACAGCTATAGAAAATAATAGTACAGGTACAGGATTTTCCGTTGATCCTGTTAATCTATTTAGTGGTGCTTCCATCTCTGATATTGATTTAACTACCACAAGTGCTTTAAATTCTAATATTTTTGGTGCAGGTACAATTACTGTCTCCTTAACTGATGGTATCGCTGGAGATATACTTTTAGTTAATAGTAGTTTTACTTTGCCTAGTGGTGTTACTCTAAGCGGTGGCACTGGTAGCACTCCTCTTGTCATTTCTTTAGCTCAGAATACTACCTTAACAAACTTACAAGATATTCTCAATAATATTCAATATCGTAATTCTAGTGATGATCCTACCCTAAAAAATACGGATACTTCTCGTAACTATACATTAATTATCAGTGATGGTAATAACCTTCAAGCCGGAGGTAACGCCGGAGGTGCAACGGCTTTTAATTCAAATACTCTCACTGGTACGATTAACATTAATGCAGTTAATGATGCCCCCGTTTTAGATACTAACGTTAATCCTGTTTTAAGTTCCACTGAAGATAATCCTATTCCTGTGGGGATAGTGGGTAGTTTAATCTCTACTTTTGTAGGCGGTATCAGTGATCTGGATAGTCTTAATTTTGGTATTGCTATTACTAACGTCACTAATTTGGGGACTTTTTGGTACTCTACTGATAATGGAACTACTTGGAGTTCGATCGCTTCTGTTTCAGATAGTAATGCCTTATTACTTGCTGATAATGTCAATACTCGTTTATACTTTCAACCTAATGCTAATTTAAACGGCACTCTTAACAGTGGTATTACCTTCCGTGCATGGGATCAAAGTCAAGGCAGTAATGGTGCAACGGCTAACACTACTACCAACGGCAGTATAACTCCTTTTTCCAGTATCACTGATACGATCGCCATTGCTATTAGTCCTGTTAACGATGCACCCATCGCCACTGGTGCTAGTGTTCTAACTGCTGTTAATGAAGATTCAACAAACCCCACAGGAGCTACTGTTACTACCCTCTTTAATGGTAACTTCTCTGA
>NZ_VRZC01000098.1 GCF_016743215.1 Geminocystis sp. GBBB08 | reverse complement strand
CTCTTTAGCCCGTGCAATAGCATCATAGGCAGAAATACCGTTATCTACAGTTAAAATTACTTTAACCCCTTCTCGTTTAAATTCTTCCACGATACGACGATTAATACCATAACCATCTGTCATACGACTAGGAATAGCATAATCTACCATTGCCCCTAAATGTTTTAAACCTCTCAAAAGTAAAGCTGTGCTAGTCATTCCATCAGCGTCATAATCACCACAAATAGCAATTTTTTGGTTAGAGACGATGGCATTTGTCAAAATAGCAATACTTTTAGGTAAATCAGGGAATTCGGTGAAAGGAGGGGGTAAAGGAATAATTTCTGGATTGATATAGCCTTGGGCATCTTCTAGGTTTAAAATACCACGATTAACAACTATTTGAGCCACAATAGGGGATAATCCCAAACGATGTATTAAATTATTAACGAAAGTATCATTTTGAGGGTAAAATTTCCAACGCTGACAAGGTAGATTATATTCCATGACTATAAATTGAGCTTTTAACTGTTAACAGATAGTTGATTAATACTTATTTATACCTAAATATTTACTTCCATAATTTCTGTATATTCAAACTGATTATCACTTTTTTTAACTAAGGGATATTCTTCTCCATAAATGTTAATGAAATCTTCTTGACAATCTTCTTTAGGCGATCGATATACTAACACATATTGTTTATTAATATAAGGATTCATTTCGGTTTCTACCTCATTTCGCCATTGAGTTTTCGTGACTAAAACAACTAATTGATTAGCTAATTGAGGAATAGATTTTGCTACTTGACGGCGATAAATTTCGTCTAAACTGCCGAAGGGAGAATCCATAATTATCGGAAATTTACTCGAATCTAAACCAACAAAACTACTTTGTTTTGACCACTCTTTTACCATATCAATAATAGCACCAATAAAAGATAAACTGAGAATTTGATTTTCTCCCGTTGAGGGGGCTACTGACAAAGCAATTCCTGAAGTATTTTCGATTAAATTTAACTCATAATTCTGATTTAAACGAGGTTGATAAGGCGTAAAAGAGATAGAATTAAAAATTTCTTGAACTTTTTTTTCTAAAGCTAAACGAAATTGATTCTCTAGTCTTTTTTGTACTTCTAAAATACAATTTATAGAGGCTTCTGTTGCCTGAATTCTTCTGAGGATTAAACTATGTTTTTCTGCCTTTATTTCTTGTTTTTTTATTTGTCTTTCTAGGGTTATTAATTCTTCTTCAATATTTTCTAATTGTAGATTAATTTCTCCTTGATTTAAAGTTAATTGACGAATATGTTGATCAATATTATCTAATTGTTTTTGTATCTCTTGAATATTGCGATCAGGATACTGTCTTAATTGTTGATTAATTTTATCTAATTCTTCTTCAATATTGCTTAACTGAATCCGCCAATTAATGATATTTTGTTGATATTTATTGACATCTTGCCAAAAGTTATTTTGTTGAGATTCAATATTATTAACTTGAGTTTGTAAACGAATAGTCGCTTCTTCAATATGACTACTTCCTGCTTTATTAATCCAATTTTGTACTTGTAAATAAGGCTGAGTGTTTGGGTGTAATTCTGTACCGCAAATACATTTATTTTGATTTAATAATTGTTCGACAAATTGTTTTTTGATACCACTAGGTAACTCTCCTTTGAGTTTTAAATCTTCAATAATAAGGTTAAATTCGGCTATAGCTGAAGGTAAAAAAGTTAAATAACTTCTAGTAGAAATTTCTTTTTTAATAGCTTGTTGAGTGTTAAGTAAATTTTTTCTAACTTCTTTTTCTTCAATTAATAATTTTTGTTTTAATAGTTGTAAATTTTCAATGCCACTCATCACTAACATTTGGCTAGAAAGATTTTGTTTATCTAATTCTAACTGACTTAATCTTGAGGTAATTAAATGATTATCTTCTCTTAATTTTACTTCTAAATTTTCCAAATCTTTTTGTTGTTTAACTAAACCTTGAATTTTAATATCACCCAATGAATTTAACTCATCCCTTAAAGTTTTTTGAGCATTTTTAAGATGACTTACAGCCCTTTCTAAAACTTTTACGCCGATTAATCCCTTAGTATCTTCGGCAATTTTATGTCTTTCTTCTACTCGAAAAAGATGATCAATATGTTCGCCATCAAAGAAAAAGTATTGATGTAAACTTTTAGGTAAAATTCTTTCAATTATATCTATAGGTTGTTCAAGAGGATGTTGCCATTTACCGTCATCTCCGGCTACCATCATGAATAATTGTGATGAATTAATAACTATTTTATTATCTTGATTTCGATGGGCAAAACACTTTCTTTTTAATTGATAAGTTTTATAATTATGAGAGAAAATTATTTCAACAAAACATTCTACCGCAGTACCAAATTCTACTTGATTAATTGCCCTTTTATTTACTAATAAATTAGGAGAAGCAAAAGCAGCAGTAAATCGTTCATAAAACACCCAAGTAAAGGCATTTAAAATAGTTGTCTTTCCGGCTCCATTATTACCGTGAATAATAGTAGTATTTTTTTCGCCACTAGCAAAATAAATTACTGGGGTTTTACCATAAAATTGTCGAAAGTTAAAAAATTGTAAACTAATAATTTTCATTGAATATATTGTTTAATTATTGTCAAGACATCATCATTAATATAGCGGACATTTTTCTGAGATAATCGTTCTTTTTCTAATTGTAACACTTCTTGGACGATCGCCTTTATTTCCGGGGGAGCCTTAGTAATTGGTTCGGTAATGTTATCAAGGTTATAATAATTATGATTAATCATGATATTTATTATCAATAATGAAGTTAATTTAATGGTAAAACATTGTTGTAAATCTTAAAAATAAACCTATTCTTAATTAACAAAAATTAACAAAAATAAAGAGATTTTTTGAGGAATAGAGATACAATAAATAAATAAGTATAAACTCAGTATAAACTTAAAGATAATAATAGTTTTTGTCCCTTATATCTTTGCGTCTTTGCGCCTTTGCGAGAAAAAATAAATCAACAAATTAATGATCAATAATGGAAAATAATGACTCAGGATAAACGTCAAAAAGTTCGTCAAGTACTGATTATTACCTTAATCTTAAATATCATTGTTTTAGCACTAAAAGTAGTAGTAGGTGTTATGACTGGTTCTTTAAGTTTAAAAGCTGACGCTTTACATAGTGTAACCGATAGTGCCAATAATGTTTTAGGTTTAGTAACAAATCAACTTTCATCCCCAATACCAGATCGAGATCATCCTTATGGGCATCATAAATTTGAAGCGATTGGTGCATTAGGAATAGCTGCATTTTTGGGTATTGCTTGTTTTGAAATTATAACTTCGGCATTGAATAGGATCTTTTTTGGGGGAAATCCCGTTAAAATTAGTGGCGGTGAATTATGGGTTTTAATTATAATTTTAGGTATTAATATTTTCGTAGCATTTTATGAGCGGAGTGTGGGGGAAAAAATAGGTAGTAATATTTTAATTGCTGATGCAACTCATACCATGAGTGATGTTTGGGTAACTATTTCAGTTTTACTGGGTTTAATGGCTGTTTGGCAATCAGAAAACTGGAATTTACCTATCTTAAAATCCCTTGATTATTTATTAGCCTTTCCTGTGGCTTTTTTAGTCTTAAAAAGTGGTTGGAAAGTGTTAAAAAGTAACTTACCTTGGTTAGTAGATGAAATGGCGATCGCTCCTGAATTAATTCATCAAATAGTGATAGAAGTACCCGGTGTAATTAATTGTCATAATATTGCTTCAAGGGGATTATTAGGCAGACAAGTATTTATAGAAATGCACTTAATTGTTGAGAGTGAAAATGTAAAAATTGCCCATGAAATAACAGAAAAAATTGAGGCTAAATTAGAAGAAAAATTTGCCCCTGTGAGAATCTTAATTCATGTTGAACCTTTAGAGTATGAATCGTCACAAATTACTTATGATTAACATTTAATGACGAGGATAAAGTCTCATTAATTTCCTGACTTCTTCTGCATGGTAAGAACTACGAGTAAGAGGAGAAGAAACTACTTGTAAAAACCCTAATTTTTCGCCATATTCTGCCCATGAATTAAATTGTGAGGGGGAGATAAATTCTTT
The DNA here is from genome assembly GCF_016743215.1 of Geminocystis sp. GBBB08. Lineage (GTDB taxonomy): Bacteria > Cyanobacteriota > Cyanobacteriia > Cyanobacteriales > Cyanobacteriaceae > Geminocystis. Next base: position 10,393 of record NZ_VRZC01000098.1, on the reverse strand, counting down.
TACCTCTAAATGATGTGGGGATGGTTGTAAATATTGCCCAATGGTGAGAATATCACAATCAACTCCCCGCAAATCTTCCATTACCTGCTTTACTTCAGTTTCTGTTTCCCCTAAACCTACCATAATTCCTGATTTTGTATAGATTTTCGATGATAATTCCCTTGTTTTCTTTAATAACTCTAAAGATCGAGTATATTCTCCTTGAGGGCGCACTTTACGATATAATCGAGCTATGGTTTCTGTATTATGGTTTAGAACTTCTGGTTGAGCCTTTAGAATCATCTCTAAAGCGTTCCAATTACCGCATAAATCAGGGATTAACACCTCAATAGTCGTATTTGTGCATAATTTTTTAATTTCTGTAATACAAGCAACAAATTGACTAGCACCGCCGTCGGGTAAATCATCTCGATTGACGGAAGTAATAACAACATGATTGAGATTTAATCTTTTGACAGCTTCAGCTAAACGTAATGGCTCTGTAGTATCAAGTTTTTGAGGAGTTTTATCAAAATCTATGTCACAATAAGGGCAAGCACGAGTACAAGCTGGACCCATAATTAAAAATGTAGCAGTACCTAGATTAAAACATTCACCTATATTTGGGCAAGATGCTTCTTCACAAACTGTATTGAGATTCAAATCTCGTAAAGTATCTTTAACATTCCCAACTCGTTGAATTTGTGGTGCTTTTACCCTTAGCCAATGTGGTTTTACCGTCACAGTCTTAATCTTGATGATCACGTCAATTACTCTGTGATCATAACTTTTTTGATCTTAAAATACAAGAGACTTTGAGTCATTGCTTGAATTTGACAAAATTGTTGTTAATAATACCAGAGCATTCTGAAGTTTTGTTTTATCTTAGAACAAAGTTAGAAAAATAAATAGTGATGAAGAATATAATCAAGATAAAATTCAAGTAATTAGGGTAGTATTTTGATGAGGATAGGCATTCTTGCAATGGGCAATGGGGCAAAGATGCACTGGTAAAATCTTCATTCTAAATTCTAAATTTTAAATTCTAAATTCTATTCAATGTAACTGAAAAAAGGAGATTTATGGAATCGATATTCATGAAAAATTTAAGCAGTAACCATGATTCTCTTCGTCAGTTTTACGAATATATCTGTCTTTCAGGAAATCTTGACTGTCACAATTTTGATTTAAACTCCATTGATACTCCCATTGCTTTAATCAAACCCAATACCCATCATTTAATTGATACTAATCAATGTTTTCGAGAAAGTTTCCATATTTATGATCCAACATTGATTCAACAAAGTACATTAGAAGATTATATTCAACCTTACACTATTGAGCAAATTTTTACTTTAGTGAGGGAAAACTCTTATTTATTGATACCCAAAATTTGTCATCATCACTCCTTAAATAGTTATTCTTCACCACTGAATAATTATTTTCAGTTATATAATTTATCTTTAAATCTTGTTACTTGGCAATCGGAAAAAGTTATCATTGCTATTTTTTATCAATTACTGCATAATTCTATTGTGGATTTAAGTCTTCAGTTATCGAAATTCTCTTCTTTAGTCAATAATTTACCTGCTGTAATTTATCAGTGTCGCAATGATGAACATTGGACGGTAGAATATATTAGTGAAAATTGTTGGGATTTAACAGGGTATGATGCTGATCAATTTATTAATAATCGTGCTATTAGTTATAATACTTTAATTTATAATTCTGATCGACATTCAGTGTGGCAAGAAGTCCAAAGTGCCCTCGCTTCTCGTACTATTTTTGAGATAGAATATAGAATAGTTCATTATTCTGGGGAAATTAAGTGGGTATGGGAACAAGGAAAAGGAATCTATTCTCTTAATGGTGAGTTATTATATCTACAAGGATTAATCGTTGATATTACTGAGAAACGAAAAAAAGAACAAGAAAAATCATTACTCTTAAATATTTCCCAAGCAATTACTTCGGCAGTGGATTTTGATACGGCGTTGTTATACACTATTCAAAAAGTATGTCAATTAACAGATTGGGATTTCGGAGAAGCGTGGTTACCTGATACTCAAGAGCAATTTTTTAGTTTTTCTACTGCTTGGTTTTCTCCTCAAAAAAATTATCGAGAGGGTGACGATTTATCTTTACAAGATTTTAAACAGGAAAGTTACAATTATAATTTTGAGATAACCATAGGTTTACCGGGGAAGATTTGGTCGAAGAAAAAGACTATTTGGTTAAATGATGTTTCTGAAGTAAAATGGTTTTTAAGACGAGAATTAGCCTCAAAATGTGGCTTAAAAGCGGCTTTTGGTGTACCTATCATGGCTGGGGAGGAAGTTGTTGCTGTATTAATCTTTTTTTCTCGTCGTAATTTACCGACAGATAATGATTTACTTACTCTGATTGAAGCGGTTGCTTATCAATTAGGTACAATTTTTAAACATAAACAAATAGAATTTAAGTTACATCAAAGTCAACGAGAATTATCAACAATAATTGATTCTACTTCTGGGGTGTTTTTTCGGATTAGTTATGATGATAATTGGGGAAAAGATTATATCAGTAAAGGATGTTTAGGTTTAACAGGTTATTCTTCCTCTGAGTTATTTTCTTCGGGTAAAATTAATTTGGTAAAAATTACACATCCTCTTGATTTAGAAAAAGTTTTAAGTACTATTAAGACTAGCATTAATAAGAAAATTAATTATTCTATAGAATATCGCATTTTTACTAAACATAATCAAGAAAAATGGCTATGGGAAAAGGGTAAAGGTATTTTTGACAGAGAGGGAAAACTATTAGGTATAGAAGGTTTAATTACAGATATAAGTGAACGTAAAGAAATGGAATATGCTTTATGTCAAGCTGAAAATAAATATCGTAATTTCTTTGAAAATGCCATTGAAGGAATCTTTCAAACTACTGCCGATGGTTGTTATTTAACTGCGAATAAAGCCTTAGCTAAAATTTATGGTTATGATAGTGCTTTACAGTTAATTGAAAATCTTAATGATATTGAAAATTCTTTATATTTACATTCAGAAAAACGCAAAGAATTTATCTTGCTGTTAGAAAAAAATGATGCCATTACTAATTTTGAATCTCAAGTTTATCGCCGAGATGGTAGTATTATTTGGATTTCGGAAAATGCTAGAGCGGTAAGAAATATTTATGGAGATTTGCTCTATTATGAAGGTACAGTAAAAGATATTACTAAATATAAAGAAGCCCAAGAAAAATTACACCATCAAGCATTTTATGATAATTTAACCCAATTACCAAATCGTACTTATTTTTTACAACAATTAAGTAATAGTATTTATCAATTGAGGGAGTTTTCTTCTTCTAACTATCAGTTTAGTGTTTTATTTCTCGATTGTGATCGTTTTAAAGCTGTTAATGATAGTTTAGGGCATGGAGTCGGAGACTTACTCTTAATTGCTATTGGTGAAAGACTGCAAAGTTGTGTCGGCGATAATAATTTAGTAGCCAGATTAGGCGGTGATGAATTTACTATTCTCTGTGATGAAGTAACCGATGTTAAACAAGTTATTAAATTAGCAGAAAATATTAACACTGCATTTCAACCGCCGTTTATTATCAATCAATATCAATTATTTTGCCGAATTAGTATTGGTATCTTTTTTAGCAGTAGCATTGATGTTGAACAATATAACTTTTTAACTCCTGCACAAATTTTACAATATGCTGATACGGCACTTTATAAAGCTAAATCTCAAAAAAGAGGCTATTATCAGGTAATTCAAGGAGAAATGCACAACGAAGCCTTAGCACAATTACAACTAGAGAATGAAATTAGGCAAGGTTTAGTGGAAAATGAATTTTTACTTTATTATCAACCTATAATTAAAATTAACACTGGTGAAATAAAAGGATTTGAGAGTTTAATTCGTTGGAATCATCCGCAAAAAGGATTAACTACTCCTAATTATTTTCTTAATATAGCAGAAGAAACAGGATTAATTATACCGATGGGTTTTGCCGTCTTAAAACAAGCCTGTCATCAATGGAAAAAATGGCATGAAAAAATTATCCAAGATTCTTTAAATTTAGAAGAATTACCCGTGTTAAGTGTTAACTTATCTTGTCAAGAATTTAATGCTGAAAATTTTTTAATTCAACTAGATAATATCATTGAAGAAACCAGAGTAAATCCAGAATATATCAAACTAGAAATCACCGAAAGTTGTTCTATTTTTCAAGAAGATTTTAGTCTTGATATTTTACAACAAATTATTCAGCGTAAAATTCAGTTATGGGTAGATGATTTTGGCACAGGATATTCCAGTTTAAGTTATTTACATAAATTACCCATTAATGGTTTAAAATTAGATCGTTTTTTTATTGCTAACATTGATGAAGATGTAAAAAAAGCGAAGATTGTAAAAGCGATTTTATCTTTAGCGGAAGATTTAGATTTAGAGGTAATAGTAGAAGGAATTGAAACGGAAAAACAACTACAAATTTTAGAAGAGATAGGCTGTAAACTGGCACAAGGTTATTTATTCTCTCGTCCTTTATCAGCTCAAAATGCTTATAATTTTATTCATAATCTTCGTTATCATTAACATTAAGTATAGAAATTTATCAATATTATTAAGATAAACTATAACTATTTATCCATATAATAAATCGGAAAATCGAAAAATCAGTAAATCAGAATTATTTATTTAGTGACTGTGGGCAAAATAAGATAAACAATTATTAACTAAAAAATATACTACCATCATCGCTGCTGCACATAAAGCAACTAATATTCCTGCTAACATTAAAGAAAATTCACGATGATCAAAGGCTTGTTGCATAAGATGCAATGACCAAGCTACAAGAGCAATATCGAAAATGAGAATCGGAATTAACATTTCTTAACAATTTAAGGTTTAGTCTATTTTAGTACATATCCTTCCTAAATATTAACTTTTCCCTTCGTTTGACATAAAATCATGATCAAGAAACAGAGGAGATAGCCCGAAAAAGCTAAATCTTTCACTAACTATCTTCTCACGGTTACTTGATGTTTATGTAAATAGTTTTTAATCTCTTCAACGGTTAAATGCCCATAATGTAATAATGACGCTAATAAGGCAGCTTCGGCTTTTCCTTCTGTTAAGGCTTGGTATATATGATGAGTGTTTCCTGCACCCCCTGAAGCAATTACAGGGATTTCTACTTTTTCGACAATGGCATGAGTTAACTCTAAATCATACCCCGCTTGAGTTCCATCTGCATCCATACTGGTTATTAATAATTCTCCTGCACCTCTTTTGGCGACTTCTTGTGCCCATAAAATAGCATCCTTCCCGGTATTTTCTCTCCCCCCTCGAATATATACATCCCAACCTTGATTATGGGGATTTTTTCTTTTTCTGGCATCAATTGCTACTACTATACACTGAGAACCAAAGCGATCGCTAGAATGATTGATAAAATCAGGATTTTTTACTGCCGTAGAGTTAATGCTTATTTTATCAGCTCCAGCTCTTAACAAATTTTTAACATTTTCTAAGGTTTGAATACCACCCCCTACCGTTAAGGGTATAAAAACTTGTTCAGCAGTACGATATACTACATCAATAATAGTATCTCGGGCTTCGTGGGTGGCAGTAATATCTAAAAATACTAATTCATCAGCCCCAGCATCATTATAAACCTTTGCTAATTCAACGGGATCACCTGCGTCTTTTAAATCCACAAAATTGACTCCTTTAACCACTCGTCCAGCGTTGACATCTAAACAGGGTAAAATTCTCTTGGCTAACATCTTTTTTTGTAATTTGATCGAGCTTGATTATCCTATCATAAAAGATGAAACTGAATTCACACAGATTATATAGCAGTCGCCATGATTCTTAGGGCATTAACAAGGGGTAACAAGGGGTTTAAACTCCTTGTCTAAAGGATTAAAATGTCCTAACTAACCTGTCCGTTGCTATAGTAAATAATTGTCTAAAATCAAAAACAGAGGGAATCTTAAGAGATTGTTACAATCATATAAATAATAATCGAACAAAGAAATGTACCTTTAAAATCCTATTATTGATTAATTTAAAAAATTATGACTGCCACAATTATAAAATCAAATAATAACTTTTCCAGTACCATAATTAACAAGTTACTGAATATTAAACCACTAATGAAATTTGCCAAAACCAGAGCTCGTAAAATGATTGTTAAACGGGCTCATCTTATTGGCGTAAATTGGGAAGATAATGTCCAAAATCTGCAAAATCATGACTGGGAAACTGAAATTCAAACCGTAGAAAATCCTGATATTATTTACCCTTCTTATTACCTTCAATCTTTTCATGCTTATGATAAGGGTAATCTTAGTTGGGATGCCGCTTGGGAATTGGAATCAGCAGCTTATACAGTACATTCTACTGTCTATTCTAAAACTCCTCAAGCTGATGGTGATCGCAACTTAAGAAAAAGTTATCATCAAATTTTAAAGTCAGAAATTCCCTCCAATCCTCAAAATATCTTAGATTTAGGTTGCGGTGTTGGTTTAAGTACGTTTGCTTTACAAGAAAATTATAGTAATAGTCATATTTCAGGTTTAGATTTATCTCCTTATTTTTTAGCTGTAGCAAACTATCAAAGCAAGAAAAAAAATAAGACTATTAACTGGATTCATAGCACTGCTGAATTGACTAACTTAATGCCTGAATCTTTTGATTTAATTTCTAGTTTTTTAATGTTTCATGAATTACCTCAATCGGCGGCTAAAAATATTATTGAATCTGCAAGTAAATTAGTGAAAAAAGGTGGTTATTTTGCCATAATGGACATGAATCCACAATCAGAAAATTATAAAAAAATGCCTCGTTATGTCTTAACTTTATTAAAAAGTACTGAACCTTATTTAGATGAATATTTTACTTTAGATCTAAGCTCTGTTTTTGTCAAATATGGTTTTTCTAATCCTAAAATTATTTCGATAAGTCCTCGTCATCGTGCTATTATTAGTCAAAAAATTAATTGATAATAAATAAAGAATTAGAAATTAGGAATGAAGAATGAGGAATGAAAAATTAGGAATGAGGAATTAAAAGGCTAAAAGATTAGAACCAATTTACCTATAGCAGTCAGTCGTAAATAAGTTGTGGTAAATTAAATATTAATAACTCTCAAATTGAAGTCATTTCTAAATTCTAAATTTTAAATTCTAAATTTTCCCCGATGGAAATACCACAAATCAAATAAGATTGCTACATTAACTATTAACTATTCATTAGTATATGAAAATTACTTCTACTAAAATACCTGATGTTTTAATTATTGAGCCTCAAATTTTCTATGATGATAGAGGCTTTTTTTTTGAGAGTTTTAACCTGAAATCTTGGCAGGAAAAAACAGGTTTAAAGACTAACTTTATCCAAGATAATCATTCTCAATCTAAATATAATGTATTAAGAGGATTACATTATCAAATTAAGCAACCTTTAGCTAAATTAGTAAGGGCAGTAGTTGGAGAAATTTTTGATGTTGCTGTTGATATTCGTCAATCTTCTTCTACTTTTGGGCAATGGGTAGGCGAGATTTTAACGGCTGAAAATAAAAAACAACTATGGATACCAGAAGGTTTTGCCCATGGTTTTTTAGTCTTGTCTGAAAGTGCGGAAGTTTTATATAAAACTAATAATTTTTATGCTTCAGAATATGATCGATCTATTTGTTGGAACGATCCTGATATTAATATTAATTGGGATTTAAAAGCAACTCCTTTACTATCTGATAAAGATAAAAATGCACCCCTATTAAAAGATGCAGAGATTTTTGATTAATTGACGATAATAATGGTTCTTCAGTAGATAGTATGTTTAATTATTATTAAATAATTGAGAAGATATTTAATCGTTAAAGTTTAGACAATTCAAAAAATCAAAAAACATAATTTAATATTTGATATTTCCGTCTTCCCTTTTCTTTTTTTTGACTAATTTAGCATACTAACTTATCAACAGCTATGAATATTGACAATTATCAACTACAACTAAATAGTTTTTTTGAGAAAGAAAATTATCAAAATGCTATTGAATATATCGAAAATATTTTAGTTAATGATTCTGATAATAATTTATTAAAAATCTATTTAGGATTAGCTTATTTATGTTTAGGAGAAGAAGAATTATCTCAAACAATTTTATTAGATTTATTATTGAATAGTCCACAAAAAGAATTAACTATTATCGCTGAATCTATATTTAACATCGCTGATTTAAAACTAGATCAACAAAATACTAATTTTGCCATCAAGTTATATCAACAAGGTTTAGAATTTAATCCTCAATATATTCCTGCTTATCTCAATTTAGCTCAACTTTTTACTCAACAAAGTGATTATGATTCTGCCGTTTTTCTATGGCAACAATTAATATCAATACAACCTAACTTAATTATTTCCTATGAAAATTTAGGTTTATTATGGCAAAATATACATGAATATAATCAGGCGATCTTTATATATAATCAAGGATTAAATATCAATCATCGTAACTTAAATATTTTATCAAATTTAGCTTATTGTTATCTTAAAACTAATCAAGTTTATTCCGGTAAACAGTTATTGATAAAAATTATCAAAATTGAGCCTAACTTTTATCAAGCCTATGGAGAATTAGGTTATATTTATCTTCTCGAAAATGACCTAGATTCAGCCATAAAATTATGGCAAAAATTAATTGATTATCAATCTTCTATTTATCAACAATATTTCAATTGGTATTACAGAGAAATTGAGTTTTTTTCTAGTAATAATCAAGGGGTACAATTAAATATTAACCTAATTAAAGAATTAAAAAATAATGACAATAAAGGAAAAATAGCCCTTAATATTGCTCATTTATTATTCCAACAAAAAAACTATCTTTTAGCCATTAAGTATTATCAAATAGCTTTAAACAATAACTTAGAATCAGAGTCTGGTTACTATAAACTTATTTTAAGTTTACTTTCCACCAACCAAGTTGATTCTATCAATATCTATCAGCAAAAATTATCTAGTATAAATCAAGTAAAAAGTCAAGAAATAATTAACTTAATTAACAAAAGTTTGTCAAAAGAGAAACAAGAGAATAATTTAGTAAAAGCACCACAAAGTTATTATGAAACAGCTTTAGATTGGGCAGAAAAAAATTCGATGATTAATAATAATTATATTGACTTTAAATTAGATCATATTCTATTCTTAAAACTACCTAAAACTATTGATAAAAATATTCATCCTAGCTATTATTTTCCCTCAACTATTGAGTTACCAAAAACCTTTCTAGTTAATATTCCTAATGGGCGTTTTTACCTTCAAGAAAATGAAGACAGTAGTGCTGTTATTACCTCAGAAAATTTGTTAATTGGTAATCTTTCTCCAGAATCTCCAGCTTTAAGCCCAAATCATCCTCATAGTCACCCTAGCAAACATTCTCTTTTAAAAACTAATTTTTTACCCCCTATTCAACAAATAAACGGCACAGTTATTATTTTAGCAGGATTATTAAATAACATCTATTTTCATTGGTTATTTGATATTTTACCAAGAATTAATTTATTAGAATTAGCTAACATTGACTATGATAAAGTTGATTATTTTTTAGTTGATAATCGTACTAATTTTCAACAAGAAACCTTAGAACTTTTTGGCATTCCAACCCATAAAATACTACCCTTATCTTTTCCTCTACATATACAAGCTACTCATTTAATTATACCTTCTTTTCCTAGCTCGATCGCTTGGATGCCTTCTTGGAGTTGTAGTTATTTACGGGATAAAATTTTAGAGAATAAAGTTAATCATAATAAAGAGAAAAAAAATTTATATATAAGTCGGAGTAAATCTAGTAATCGCCGTTTAATTAATGAACAAGAAGTAATAACTATTTTGCAAAAATATGACTTTGACGTGGTAAATTTAGAATTATTATCCGTTAAACAACAAGCAGAATTATTATCTCAAGCAGAAATAGTCATATCTCCCCATGGTAGTGCTTTAAGTAACCTTGTTTTTTGTGAATGTAACACTAAAGTTATCGAAATTTTTGCCCCAAATTATGTTTATCCGTGCTATTGGTTAGTCAGTAATTTAATGAACTTAGATTATTATTATTTAGTAGGAGAAATTATCGGCAGTAAACACTTTCATCAATTACTTTATCCTGACTCCAGATTTGAAGATATTTACTTAAATTGTCAAAACTTAAAACTACTTTTAGATCACATAATGATCAAATAAACATCTTGGTTGACACTCCCATGCCGTTGATGCGATGGGATTCTTGGTTCAATGAGATTGCTTACCTTGACAGGTATCACTACCAATCAAAATAGAGGCATCCTCTCCCCAAGGGTTTATTGTCTTAAAGACAAAAGTTCCCGTATGCCCTACGGTACGGTACTTAGA
>NZ_VRZC01000097.1 GCF_016743215.1 Geminocystis sp. GBBB08 | reverse complement strand
ATCTACAACAGTTGCAGAATCTATAAATTGCAAGTGTTTGCGGAGTTTGACAAAAGAGGGCTAATAACATAACGACGATCGTTTGAAAGCTCTTGTAACATTTCACCAGAAGTATTTGAATTTGATGCAATTTGTGTTGCTTCCCAAAAATTAAAACGTTTTTTTGTTTCCATAAGTATTTTTCAATTAAAATTAGTGTTAATTTTCTATTGGAATAAAATCTCTATTTTTTTATAGTTTCCAACATTTTTTTATGGCAAAATTATCTTTTTGTGTGATTTTCTGAAAACTTTAGCAATTTCTGGTTTCTAGATTTCTCATTCAAAATATATTTAAACTACTACTAAAAATAAGCTCAAAATCTCTGCTAATACTTATTTCGGTAACATTCCTACCTGTTCTATAAATTTTTCCCAAATGTTATTTTTGTTATTTATTGAGTCTATTTCTGTCCGCTTCAATTCCCCACCCAAATTTTCCCAAATAGACTGTTGAATACTCAATCCAAAACGTCCTTGACTATAATCAACCCAAAGTTGGTTAATTTTTTTAATAATGTCACAAGGAAAATTTGAGGATAACTCAGATCAATTTTTGCAATCTTGTTGAATCATTACAAAATAAAAAATCCAAGGAGTTTCTATATCGGCTTTTTTCTAATTACCTTTACGTAAATAATTTTCCAATGCAGAAAATAAATTCTCTTTACTCAACTCATTTTTAATTTGTCTCAATTTTTGTTCTAATATGTTATCTGCTTCTCGATTTTCTTGAGTTGCTAACATCCTAAAAAAATCCTGTCTTAATTTTTCTTTCATTTACCTTATTATTATTTTTGAATTTTTAAATTAATTTCTACATAGAGATTGCTGAAAAAGTATTTTCGTGAAGATAGACAACGACTGCTACAGTCAAGAGTTTTAAGGGTTTTTATTCCTAAATTAGAGCCTAATTTATGTTAATAACTCTAAAAGTTAAATTAATTCTTGGTTGAATTTTTGGTGCTATTTTTTTCCCCGTTTTTGGCACTTGATGTTGCCAGAATTTTTGGGTTTGATCCCTCATAATTAATAAATCTCCATGACTAAGTTTTCGTTCTATTCTACAAGAGTGATTATCTCTACGTCTAAATATAAATCTTCTAGTTTCTCCTAAACTTAAAGATGCTATTACCGAACCTTCAGCTAAATCAGATTCGTCATCTGAATGCCACCCTATATTATCATTACCATCACGATATAAATTGAGTAAAACGGCATTAAATTGAACCCCAGAAACTTTATCGATTTGAGCTTTTAATTCTAATAAAATTGGCGGGAAAATTTGAGCCTCCATGGCAATCCCAGAATAATGATATTGTCCCTCACCAAAATAAGCCGTTAAACGTGGTTGAAGTATCTCTTTGCCAAAGAGTTTTATTGGCTGATGTTTCCACAAAATAGTGTCTTTTAGAACTGACAAATAATTATCTGCTTTTTCTTGTTCTAAAAACTCTTGATATAATAAGGCATCACCATCTGTGGATAATAATTGTTCAGGTAATTTGTTTACCCAATCGTGTTCTAAAGTTTTTACTGTAGTCATATATAAATTACTAAAAATGTTAAATTACCTAATTTTTTATTTGGAAGAATTTTTAAGATTTTAGATATTCGCTAACAATAAATTCTTTACCTGATTTAATCATCGTTGTATGAGTCTCGGTAAAACCAACATTATGATAGAATTTTCTGGCTCTATGATTATCTTTAGCAACAATTAATGAGACTAAATCTGCCCCATCATTAATTGCTTGATCACAGGCTTGTTTTACTATCTGAGTTCCATATCCTTTGGCTCTTTGTTCAGGAACAACATATAAGTAACAACACAATGACCAGATTTTTCCTTGATAAAGTTGATTCCATTGATTATGATCATCTTGCAGATTTCTAACTATGATTATTTCAATATGACCAATAGGAATTTGATTGATATAAGCGATCGCTTCAGCAGTAATTGGTCTGCCTAAATCCCCTCCATCAATAAATTGTAAAATTTCTTCTGTTTCTGAATTGAGCCACTGTGCAAAAAGTTGAGAGTTTTTTTCTTCTTTCAAAATCACCATATTTATTTTTTATTTATTAAGGTATGAAAATTAAATTATTATCTAATGCAATTTTTTGAATATGAGAACGTAATCGAATATCATCTAGTTTTATAATTTGATTAGAGTCACAACTCACAGCATTTTCTGCTCTTTCGTAGAGTGCTATTGCTTCTTCATCGTTATGGGCATTAAAGTAGATAATTCCGTCAATTTTGCGATAAATATGCTCATTTTTATAGAAATATCTTGACCATGCTTGAGAAAGTTCTCTATCTGCGGTTTTTGCTAAGGCGGACACCGAACCTGCCCTCATCGCACCGCTACCTCTAATATCTAATAATAATAAAGAACGAGTTGATTGGACGATCGCCACACATTGTTCTTGAATATCAATGACACCACTATCGCCAAAATATTCGACAATGCAACTAGATAAAGTAAAAGCGGTGTAGTAAATCCCTCTATCGGTGTTTAATTGAGGTTTTTTACCATCACTGCTATGATGATCAAAGCGATGTAATGGTCCAAAACAGCGGAAAGTAAGAGCTTGAGTCTTATATTTGGTGGTGGGATCAAAAATTCTAATTAACTCAGTATTGGTTGGTAAATGGTAAAAAAGAGGATTTGGTTTATTTTTCGGTGGTGGTTGTGCAATAACTACCAACTAGCACCTCCTACACCCATTGCTTCTGCAATTACTCTGGTTTTTAATCCTCGTTTTAAGGCTTCTACGGGAGTTAAACCATCTAAAACGGTATTAGGACGCATAAACCAATTAAGTATAGAAAATTCTGAATTAATAGACAAATTTTTCAGCACTTCTGGCAAACCATCAATTACTCCATCAGCCCCTTCAGGATTAAATTGCCAGATAGGAAATTTCCACTGCCCATTATCTCGTACTGCCAATAAACTTTTATTTTTTACCCTGTCATGGGGTGTTTGTCTGGAAGTACCTAGTAATTTAGCTACTTGAGTCGTGGTAAAACAATTTGATAATAACTCCCGGCGACGTTCAAAATATCGTTGCAAAGTCTCTAACTCTAATTCAATTTTTTCTGCTGGAGAATAACTACAGTTATTAGTTAATTTTTTGATGAGACGATCACCCTTATTGCCTTTTGATAAAGATTTATGAGTGATATTCTTTTTAAGAATAGCGATGCTACTCACTAAAGTAAGATGTTCATCAGGAGGTAACATTTCCAGTAAATGAGCATATTCCGTTGCTTCTTTTTCTATAGTTGCAATCATAGTTTTACTTTTTCTGTAAGAGATGTCAATAATTATATTTTGGCATTTTTCTGTAAGAGATGTCAAGTAAAAAAAAACAAAAGAATTATAAGCTAACTCAAACAATAGCCCTCTCCAAAAAGATTTTTCTTTTCTCCTAGTAAGGGTTAAAATCCTTATTTTGTGGATTATTGCGTAGCCGATGTAAATGCCAGTTATAATATATTCACAAAAGATGAAGGGGAGTACCTGAAATGGACTCCACGTCAATGTATTATGTGACTATATTTTTGGGAACTATTTAGATTTTTATTTCAGATAAATCAAAAATTTTGACTTCTTTATAAGGATCAAAAATAATGACATTACTGAAAGATTTAGCGATATTCAAATCAACTTTATTCAAATCATCGTTTGAAGTATAATTAGAAAATCGAATCACAGCTTCTTGACCAATTTTGCTCACAATTACTTTCATCAAAAGTACAAGATTAAAGCGAAATCGAGCAGAAACAGGAACAACCCGAAAATTATCATAGATCCTTTCCAAAACTGAAGATTCTTTAGGATATTTAGTACAAAGACGCTGAAAGTCTGTATTACTTAAGTAACCATTGTATTCAAGTATTCCATTTTGGAAATTAAAGCCTTCTTCTATAATTTTTGGGTCTTGCTCAATGGAAACTTTAGCTTTTAAATATCGACGAAAATAATTATAGAAGGTATCTTGAAAATAAGTTTCTTTTTGCTCTAAAATCAACCTTGTAGTTTTACTAGGAGTAAACATACCGTAGTTGTTATACTTTGCTAAAATCCAAGGAGAAGGAGAAAGAAGATCAGCTTTCGTCAAAACAATAGTAATTTTTCTTAAAACTGCTGACTTGTCTTCATCATTGTCAATGGTATCAAGTTGTTGTTGAAAAGAATTTAGGAGATAAGTTACTGAGCGATCGTCTATATGTATTGCTAGTATGACAAGATCACATTTGCGAATATGCTCCAAATACCACTTAAGGTATTCAGTATCAGAAGAGCCACTTTCACCAATTCCGGGCAAATCAAAGAAAATAATTTGAGAACCCGAACGTCCTCTAGCGATTATTTCTTGAACTTGTTTAGTACAAGGGGCTATGTCACTTGTTTCTAGTTTGGCATCAAATAGTGCATTAAGTAACGAACTTTTCCCTCTACCAGTTTCGCCCAAAATAACAACAGAAATAGACTTATTTTTTTCTTCTTGGACTGTGGATAATATTTGGTTGATAATTTTTTTCATTTGACTAACTAAAATAATACGATTCTAAAAAAATAGAGGGAGTCAATAGACATCTTCAATAATTATTGAATTATATATAATAAAAATTTCAAGATTATATAGCAATTCTTATATTTATGAGGTACATAGAGCAGATTCAAACTCATTATTGTTAAGAAAATAAGTGTACCTTACTATTTTGATAAACGCTATATATTCTCCCTCACAAATTAATTTTTATAGGACTTACGCTCACCAAAATTAATACTTTGAGATTCTTAGCTATCGCTCACAATGAGAATTTATCGTATTCGTGGGTAAGTCCTGTTTTAATTACGAAAGAGCTTTTTGAGTTGTTCCATCACCCAACTGGTAGCTTGATCAATTTTGCTCGAAGCCCACTTAATTTGCTGATGTTCAAGAATTTTAGTGATCAGATCTCGAATATACAACTCGATCTCACCTAGTACCGCTCTTTTTAGTTGTTCCGCAAAATGACTATCATTTTGTTGGCGATGTCTGATCTCGTCTAGGAGTTCAGAATTACTTAAACTTTGTGCACTCATAACTATTTTTCCCTCTATAGAATAGATACATTTTTTTAAAAGAAAGATTGTTTGCCTTTCTTCATTAAGATATATTTAGATGAAAAACTAAAAAATCTTCAAAGATAAAAAATAGATTTCCCTATTGTTGAACGAGAAGCGATCGCCTGATGTGCTTGAGGAGCATCTTCTAGCTGATATTTCTGTCCAATCAATATCTTTAACTTCCCTGACAAAATATAATCAAAGAAAACTCTAGCCCGTTGACGAAGTTGATTACCCTGAATATAGTGCTTAATTGTCGGGCGAGTAATAAAAAATGAACCTCCCTCATTTCCACGATTACACAGGCGATTTAAGTCAAAATCAGGAACAAAACCCGAACTTTGCCCAAATAAAACTAGATAACCACGATTAGCTAATGCTTTTAAATCCTTTTCAAAAGTATTTGCACCTACCGAATCATAAATTACATCAACTCCTACACCTTGAGTAATCGCCATTACCTCATCGGCAAAATCATCTTGAGTATAGATAATTACCTCATCAGCTCCATAATCAGACACCAATTGAGCTTTTTCCGAAGTTGAAACAGTAGTAATTACCATAGCCCCAAGAATCTTTGCCATTTGTATAATCATCAATCCGACACCACCTGCACCAGCATGAATTAAAACTTTATTGTCGGGTTGTAAAGGAAATGTGGAATGAGTTAAAAATTGGGCGGTTATACCTTGCAATAAGCAACAAGCTGTTTCATAATCAATAGTATTGGGTAAAAGTATTGCTCGTTCGGCTTTAATAGCAGTATATTCTGCATAACTACCACTACCCGTATAAACATAACATAAGCGATCGCCTTCCTGAAAATCAGTAACATCATTACCTACTTTACTCACAATACCAGCACCTTCTATGCCCAATATATGAGGAAACTTATCTGGGAAATAACCTTTAAAACCACGACAAATATAAGTATCCACAAAATTAATGCCAGTAGCTTGATTTTTTACTAAAATTTCATCAGATTGAATTGGAGGTATGGGCAAATCTAGACATTGCATTACTTCCCTTTCACCAGTTTCTAAAATTGCTATAGCTTTCATAAATAATCATCCTAATTGAAGTAAAAGAAAATCAGAAGCCAAAATAATAACTTCTGAATGAATAAACTTGTGACGAAAAAAGTTAAAATTTAACGGAAAAATAGTGATATTAAAACTAATTAATTACTCTCAATCGTTCCTAAACTATAAACAGAAGAAATAGCATTATTAGTATTAATTTCCTCAATTTTAGGTAGCCTACTTAAAGATTCCAGATTAAAATCGATCGCCTGATAAAACCCCCATATTTCCGTATAATTTTCTTGCCATCCGGGGCATCCATTTTCTAAATCTTGTTGACGAGCAAAAATATAATTCACCCAATCTGGAGAAGCAGGATGTCTGTGATGCCAGTCATGGCAAGGAGTATCTCCTACTAAAATAAATATCCGACAAAATAAGTGATAAAACATTAACAAATACCACCTTAACCACTGCCATAATTTAGGTAAAAAAGAAAGTGAAATATCAGGAGTTTGCTCACCTAAAAATATGCCCTTAGTTAAACGTCCAAGTATTAATTTATTTCTTACTTCTGCAAATTCTGGTTCAGGAAAACAATGTTCAGAACAAATCCTGATAGTGTTACTCACTTGATATAAAATAGTCAAAGGAAAAAACCAAGTTACTAGAAATATTGTCCAAGATTTAGTAATAGTAACAACAGTTATTATTATGAGCCAAAATGACCAAGTAAGAGTATTATGAACCCAAAAAGGAGAGAAAAAACAAGACTTAATTCTTGCCGCTAAAAAACGAAAATGAAACCAAGGTGAAAAAAGAGAAAAAATCAGTTTATTCCAAAGCTGTTTTTTAGTCATACCAGTGCGAAAACCAACTAATAAAAAAAGAAACTTGAGAGTTTCGTCTTTTAAAGTCATTAAAGCTTTAGCATGATGATTAGAAACATGATCTGGTTGATAAACAGTAAAATTTTTCAAAATTAAGATAATCGAGATTATTTCTCCTAACCATTTATTTACTTTTTTATGGATAGAAAAACTATTATGAGAACAATGATGGGAGATAACAACCTGAAATTGTCTTCCACCTGAGACGGTAAAAATCCAGCCAATTGTTAACAAAAATAACCATAATATATTCAATATATTTGTTACTTCTTGATAACGTAAATTTTTAACAGCTATAACGCTTAAAGAAATGCCTAAACATAAATCAATTAAAGCTCTTAGTAAATGATAAATAGGTGTTCTTTGCCAAGATTTTTGACATTGATAAGGCTTGGCTGTTAACCAAGTGAGAAAAGGTTGAATAAATTCAGGAAAAACTCTCATAGATTCTCGTATATCAACAGAAAAAGAATCTACTTTCTGTTCAACAGCATCAGTACATTTTTGTAACATATTATCACTTATTTTTAGTATGTATTAAAAAAAAATTAAGCGTAGTCTTAACTATCTTGTTTGTTGTTATATCTACTCCAATAAATTGATTTATTGTGTTGATTGGAATAGAATAATTAAGTATTTATCTATTACTTAGTAGCAGAGCAAACTAAAGCATTACGAACTATTTTGACTTCAAATTGGGAATCATTAATTTGACGAGAGTGAATGCCAAAATATTGATCAATTAAAGATAACACTCGGTTAACATCGCCATTAAATTTAACTAACCCATATAAATCCATGACGTATTTTGAAAGAGAATAAAGAGCTTTTTCTTTAGTATCAGCTACTATGACAAAAGGATCGTCAATATGCTCAATTTTGATATTTTTTAGTCCAGCATTTTCGGCTAAATAAAACATTTCTTGCTGAGAAAAATGAGGATAATCATGTCTTGTTTTTGAGAAATTACTAACAATATCTGCAAACCAAGTAGCCATAGGGCTACCTTCTTCAAAATCATGGATAACTAATCGTCCTCCATCTTTCAAATTTCTTGCACCTTCTTTAATTGCTTTAGAGCGATTTTGAATATGATGAGTACCGTAAGCGTATAAAACAGCATCCACAGAACTAGATTTTATCCAGAAAGGATTTTCAGCACTCTGCCACACCGAAAATAACCCATTTTTTAAAGCATCTCTGAACATAAAATAGGAAAGATCGGAGTTAATAAATTGCGGACTTTTATCGCTTCCTAAGATTAAATTTGCTACTTGATTAACGTAACCATTTCCTGCTAAGAAATCTACTATGGTATAGTTGGAATCAAAATTTAAACTCTCATCCTTATTTAATCGTTTTAACAGATCTTTAACTCCATCTATACGAACTTTTAATCCCGAATCGGCATTTCCTGCCCAATCTTTTCCTCTAGCTTCAAAACTAAATTCATTATTGCTATTCATCATTAAATTCGTTAATTGGGTGGAATCTAAGATAGATTGACTACAATTAAGGGTATTAATTAATTGAGGATAATTAGATTTTAAACTCTGAATATTATAAAATAAATCAGTTTTCAAAATAGAAACTAAACCTGATTTATTTTCTTCGTTAAAACTTTGTACTTTCGCTAATAACATATTTTTTTATAAATAACAAAGTGAGCGGATAAAGTCTTAAAAATGATGATTTATCCTACTTACTTTCTTGGAGGATTTTTCACAAGATTTTCAACTGTCTTTTAAGAATTCAGAAAAAACCTTTGTTACGATCGCAAAACCACTAGTTGTGTTAGATACAGAATCAATAGTTAACATTGACTCCCACAATTTATCTGCTTTTACCCATACAGGAGAATACTTGTATCTACTTACATCAAGAATTAAAAAGTGATCGCTTTTATGGTGATAAGCAGCTATAGGTGAAAAATGTCCACCTCCTTCTTGACTAATGGTTTTACGATGTCTGGACTAAACAAGAGTTTTTCTGATTGTGGTATAGCTCAATTCTTAGAGATTTTAGAACATCAAGCTAAAAAATTTGGCAATAAAGTGGTTAAAGTTAATCCTAGAAAAACGAGCCAAGTGTGGTATAACTGCTTAAACTCAGTACCGAAGAGTCTGTCTGATAGATGGCATGATTGTCCTGATTGCGGAGTTTCCCTAGACAGAGATGAGTGTAGTGCAAAGTTAATCAAAAAAGTGGGGTTGGGCATCGCCTCACTCAAAAACCCTTGAAGGCTTTTATCTTTGAGAAGCCCACGCCATAAATCAATGATTTTGGTGCTGGGTAGTTCACTTAGTGTATCAGTTGAGTTCAAGATATTTAATCTTCGATTTTGTTCCCAGGATTTTTTAATAATTCTTTTAATCTAGCGATTTCCAAGAAAGCATTATCTGCCCTTTGCTTTTGTGCCTCAGCTTTTTGTCTTTCAACTTCAGCTTTTTGTCTTTCAACTTCAGCTTTTTGTCTTTCAACTTCAGCTTTTTGCCTTTCAACTTCAGCTTTTTGTCTTTCAACTTCAGCTTTTTGCTTTTCCATCTGACTAACTTCTTTATCAGTGGGCAATAAATCCCCTTCTAATGTTTGCCAACGCAACCAGACAGTATCAATGCCACGATAAATACCTTCCCAACGCACTAATGCCAAATTTAGTTGTTTGCTAATATAACGATTTTGTTGATCTAATTTGAGAGGTTGATAAACTCCATGAGTCAGGGAGAAACCTGCCCAGTCATCGGAGTTAAAAGGATCATACCAAAAGTATTCTGGGACGCGCATTTTATTTTGATAAATGATTTTTTTTTCATTTTTATCATAGGATGCAGTACTGTCTGATAGTAATTCGATGACTAAATCTGGGGCTTTTCCTTCTTCCCAAACTACCCAACTTTTACGCTCTTTTGATTCTACATCTAAAACACAGAAAAAATCAGGACCTTTATAGTCTTGGTTTTTAACTTGAGAAAGGCTAAAATAAACAAACATATTACCTCCTGCATAACCGTCTTGACGTTTTTCTAGCCAAGGGTAAATAGTTTCTAGGAGTAAATCCATTTGATATTTATGGCGAGAAGTTTCCATATTTTCGTTATCATCATAAGGTAAGTCGTCTTGAGTGGGGATATGAATCGGGGGATTAGATGTAATAGCGATCATATTTTTTTGACGTATAATAGGTTTATTTCAGTATAACAACTCTTATTTGAAGATTATTAATTACTTTTTTTGATCATTGAGAATAATCATGTAGGTTTAATCTGGTTATGGCGATCGCACCAATATTAATTAACCTGAGTTCGACATAAAATTGTCGGTGAAGGTGAGACTGCCATAGACTAGAAGACTAGAAGACAAGGAAACTGCCATAGACTAGGAGACTAGTGGAGAATTCATTTAAACATTATTAAAATTGATTTTCGACAATTATTTACTAAATTTAATTCTTTGAGATGGATAAAATTTGGTTAACTAAAACTCTTAAACCCTTATTTTTAAAAGTTTTTGACATTGAACTAACGTTAATTATTTTAAGTGTTAGATACTTCCTTAAGATAATAGTAAAGGAGAAGCAGGAGAAACTCGCCAAAGTTGCTCTAATTTTGTCGCTGGCATGGTTAAATACAAGACATCGTTATCCATTAATTGAGCATTGAGTAAATTCCAACTATGAATGTTATCTTTACCTCTGGAGATATAAAGGGGTACAAAATCGGCTTCTGTGGCGATTTCTTTGACAAGTCTTTGACAAAAAGGATGGTTAGAGGTAATCACGGTTGCTAGTGATACCCATAATAAATCATCGGTCATACCATTGCCTAAAATTCTTCCCCCTAATGCGGCTGCGGCAAAGGAATAAGTGGCTAATTCTGTGGGTGATAAAACATTATCAAATTGAAATACTTGTTTTACTGATTCAGCGAATTGATTATCTTGTACTCTTAATATGAGAGGGATTTTTGGGGCTAAGGCTTTGACGGTAAGGGCTATTTCTACATTAATCATATCATTGCTAGTTACAATAATAATAGCGTTTGCCCCTTCTATATTTGCGGCTCGTAAAGTATCTGCTAAAGAAGCATCTTCCACAATTATGGGAATACTAAGCGATCGCACTGAATGCAAAAATCTGTTATTATAATCAGGTTCGATAACAACGATTTCATGGCCTTGTTGATGTAATTCTCGCACAACTTCCATGCCAACATTACCTAAACCGCAGACGATATAATGATTTTTCAGAGGCACTCTTGCAGCATCCCAAAATTGTTTTAAGCGACTACCCAAGACAAAATCATTGATTAATGCATAACAAATACCAACAATTCCTGCACCAACAATCATCATCACCGCCGTAAAAATTTTAATGATGTCAGGGGCAGATTCGGCAACTTCTTCTTTTCCTCCCGCTCCAGTAATCATTCCTACACTAAAATAAAGAGCATCCACAGGAGATATTTCCCAATTTACACATAAATAAGTAAAAGTGGCGATCAAAATTAAGGTTAATAGGGTTAATGTTACCAAAATCATCGATTGTGCATATTGTTTATAAGTGTTAACGTTAAAAAACGCTTTAAACCATTGAGAAAGGAAAAAATGATGTTTACGATTAATTTTCGCTTTATTCGCTAAGATTAAATGATCTCCTAACTCTAAAGTTTGATTATTAACTACTGCTGACACTAGATCTGTTTCGCCATTTTTAGGTAGATAATAAATTAACATCTGATCGAGGTTATCCCACAACTGTGCTAAACTTAAACCATACCAAGGATGCTCAAGGGTAATAACTTCTTCATGTAATGCCCATGTCTGATTCAATAATTTTAGATGCCCAATTGCCTGATTGCCAATGGCAGAAAAAGCAAAAATTGGGGCAGCTAAGGAAGGTACACTCATACTAAAATGATCTGCTAAAATGTAGTCTAGCCTTGCACCGAGAGTATGATTATAAATACGATTAATGATGCGAATTTTTGGATTTAAAACTCTTGCTTGAGTTAAAATTGCTACATTTAAAGCGTCATCACTACTGGCTAAAACGATGGTACAGGCTTGTTTTATTCCTGCTTCCATTAATACTTGAGGTGATCTTAAATCTCCGACAATAATTTTATCATCTACTTGAGTTATTATCGGGCGATCGCTAATCCCGACAACATTAGCGCCTTGTTGCTTTAATAAATTATAAATTTTATAGCCCGTACATCCTAATGCAGAAACAATAATTAATGGTTTCATATTTTTTTCTCATTTATTTATTCATCAATCGTCAACACTTACTTAAACAGATGTATATTATCCCTAATTAGGGTCAAAATAAATGTAGCGTGGCAAACAAAACCATCAATCATCAAGAATTAGGGTTGACAAGGGCGTGTCATTAATTAGGCTTAGCTAAAAAAGTTTTTTATATAGTATTAATGTTTATTTCAAATACTTATCGGATTATCTTGACTAATTTTTCAAAATATTTATTCCTCTTGGTATAATTTAAGAGCAAAATTATTGATCAATTTTAAAATTAGTTTAAGTAACCTCTAATTATTATTAGACCGTGTTTGTTGCCTTTTACATATTAAGTGTAAATATATCATTAATTTTGCATACCTACTTATAGAGACCAAATCGGTTTTATAATAGGATTGTTAAGAGTTTTAAAGAAAAAATGAATCAATGGCATCCATCAGCACAAGAATATTGGCTGAAACAAAACTATGATCAAGTCATTAAAATTTATGAGGAAATTATCAATAATAATACAGGAGAAATTACTGATTATTTTTATTTAGGTTTGGCTTATTTAATGAAGGGAGAAATAGATATAGCTCAATCTATCTGGATGTCAGTATTGTTAGACATAGATAATTTTGATTTAGAATTTAATAATTTATTAACAATCTTAGATCAACAGGGATTTAATCAAATACAAAAAGGAACTTTAGAGTCGGCATTAATAATTTATCAAAATCTTGAAGACTTATTATCCAATAGAGAAGAAAATAAACCAGAATATGCGTATTATTACTGGCGTATTGGTTTAATTTACACAATCCACGACAAACTTCCTCTAGCAGAATCTTGTTTTCTTCAGGCTATTGACATTGCTCAGGTAAAAGAAGCATACAATGAGCTTGGTGGTATTTATTTTAATGCTGGGTTAATGGAAAAAACCATTGAAGTTTATCGCCAACAAATAAAAGCTCATCCTAATTATTTTGCTAGTCATGTTAATTTGATTGCTTCTTTGAGTAAATTTGGTAATATAAAAGAAGCCATTGAAGCGGCTAGTTCGGCACAAAAACAATTTCCTGATGATTTACTTTGGACTATAAGAAAGCACCTCATATTACCTTCACTTTATCAAAATCAAGAAGAAATTACAATATACAAAAATAGATTTATTGAAGGTTTAAATATCGTTATTCAAGAAGCTGAAAAATTAGATTTAGAGAACCCAGAAATCAAAAAAAAAGCATTAAATGCTTTGGTAAATAATATTAATTTTGAACTTGCTTATCAGTGTTTTAATCATAAAGACTTACAACAGAAATATGGTAACTTGGTTTACAAAATTATGTCGGCCAATTATCCTCAATGGATACAACCAAAAACCAAAAAATCCCTTAAGTCAAAAATTCGAGTTGGTTATGTGTCGGGTTGTATGTGTGAACACGTTGTCTCAAAATTAACTCATAGTTGGCTTGTTCATCATGATCGAGATCAATTTGAGATTTATTCTTATTATATTCGAGATAAATATGATCAAATTACTAAACAATATGAGCAAAATAGTCATAAATTCTATCATATCTCAAGTTTTGAACCTCTTTGTCAACAAATTTCAGAGGATGATTTAGATGTACTTGTGTTCGTAGAAATTGGAATGTTTGCCACTATGACTATCTTGGCTAGTTTAAGATTTGCTCCTGTTCAATGTACTACTTGGGCTCATCCTGAAACTTCAGGTTTGTCTAATATTGATTATTTTTTATCTAGTGATTTAATGGAGCCGGAAAATGGGCAAGAACATTATTCAGAAAAACTAATTCGTCTTCCGAATCTTGGTATTTGTTATCCTAAACCTCCTATTCCTGAGTTGTCAAGAACTAGAGATTTTTTTGATTTACCTGAAGATGCCATAGTTTATTTTTGTTCTCAAAGTATTTTTAAGTATTTACCTCAACATGATTATATTTTAGCTACGATCGCCAAAAAAGTTCCTCAGAGTAAATTTCTGTTTTTGACTCGCCCGAATCCCAATCTTGCTAATCAATTTAAAAAGCGTCTTGCCATCTCTTTTCGTCAGTTAGAATTAAATGTTGATGATTATTGTCTTTTTTTACCCCCATTAATTCGTCAGGAATATTTGAATCTCAATTTTGTTTCTGATGTCTTCTTAGATAGTTTAGGAT
>NZ_VRZC01000096.1 GCF_016743215.1 Geminocystis sp. GBBB08 | reverse complement strand
TAAATTGATTTTTTTCTTTTCAATCCTTTGATTGACTAATCAATGTTCGAGCGCACTTTAAGTGCGAAACCTGCTACCAGATACCTGAAACCTTCCTAAACCCAATATTATTGCATCGAACTGAGGTGAACCCTTGCTGATTTTACAATATTGGCAATCCGAAAAAGAAAGAAATCGAGGTCATTGGGAAAGAGAAATATTGAATTTTCGACTGCAAATCATGGAAGAATTAGAAGATAGTCCCAGTTTAAATAACCATTTAAACAATAAATTTCTTGACTGTTATCAAAAAGGGCGTAAATTAGCTTCTAAACATTCTTAACTTTCCCTTAATGCCTTCCCCGAAAAGCCGATCACACCTCTTGAACAAATTCTCGATGAAAATTGGCTTCCTTAAATAGCTTTTCTTAAAAGCTCGATCGCACCTTACCGTTTCTTAGAAATGACCTATAATTGGAACTAGATCAAAAACTAAGGGCAAAGAATATGGTAGCTCAATTAAAAACTGAAAGTAAAACTTTATACGATACTGACTATAACCTTTGGATATTAGAAACAGTTAAAAAACTAGAAAATAATGATTTTAATTCTGTTGATTGGGAGAATTTAATTGAAGAGGTATTAGATTTGAGTAAAAGGGATAAAAGAAAACTTCAAAGTCTTTTGATTAAATTATTTGAGCATTTATTAAAGCTAAAATACTGGTATTCCGAGTATTATTACAATAAGGGGCATTGGGAAGGGGAAATTTTAAATTTTCGGCAACAGATTAATATTGAACTGGAAGATAGCCCTTCTCTTAAACCTTATTTATTAGAAAAATTAAAAGATTGTTATGACAAAGGTCGAGCTATAGCCGCCAAGCGTTGCCAACTTCCTCTCCACACCTTCCCCGAAAAGCCGATCGCATCTCTAGAACAAATTCTCGATGAAAATTGGCTTCCCTAACAAAAATAGGCTGAAATAAATTAAGTAATTATTTTATGACAATAAAAAAGTACTAACTAGATCATTCCTCCCCATTCCCGTAAAACAGGCATCTTGCCAGTGAGATACAACGATCGATCCCTTCCTTCTCCCAATGCAAACATCGATCACTTCCTTAAACTCTTCCATGAAAATAATTTATAATAAAATTAGTCAACATCGGAGGTAGTCTTAATGGTAGCCCAATTAATCAAAAACCACACAAATTTGTACGATACTGATTATAATCTTTGGATATTAGAAACCGTAAAAAAACTAGAAGATCGAGATTTTAATTCCGTTGATTGGGAGAATTTAATTGAGGAGGTATTAGGTTTGAGCAGAAGTGATAAAAGAAAACTGGAAAGTTTATTAATGAGATTGATCGAACATCTTTTGACGTTAGGTTATTGGGAATCAGAAAAAGAAAGAAATCAAGCACATTGGCAAGGAGAAATCCGTAATTTTCGCAAACAAATAAAAAAAGAATTAAAAGCTAGTCCTAGTCTTAAACCCTATTTACAACATATCTTTGAAGAATCTTATCAAGATAGTAGAGAAATTGTCAGTGATAAATCTCAACTCCCTCTTAATATCTTTCCAGAAAAACCCTTCGCACCTCTGGAACAAATTTTAGATGAAAATTGGCTTCCTTAAAAAAACTAATGATTTAACTATAATTGATGAATCTTTTGAAGTCCCCTAATTTAGATAAATTCAGTTAATTATATGAACTATCTCAAAGATTATACAATTGTTACTCGTCCTGATGATAATTGTCTTTATGTTGCTTATATTCCTGCCATTTTAGGTTGTCATTCATGGGAGAAAACTCTCGAAGAAACAGAATCTGAATTAGTCAATGTATTTGAAATGATTTAAAATATATTAATTTACAAAAACAATTACCCTTCGATGTGAAATTAACCGTTGCTTACACCCGATAAAGCCAAAGAATTAGAAAAAGTAGCCCTTAAATTAGGATTTAGCAAACTTCGCCAAATAGGGAAGTCATGCTCGTTAGATTTATCAAGATGGGCGATCAACCAACAACCATACCCATTCATGGTAATGCAAAAATTGGTGGTTGATTATTTAAAGAAATTCTCAAACAATTGGGTATTACAGAAAGCGATTTTAACCAATTAAAATAACAATTTAATTTATTATTTAACTAGCTATAAAATCAGTGCTTTTGCTATTAATTTACTTTCAGCATTAAACCTTACCAAAGAACAGGTAAAATATATTAATTTTATGAATAATCAACCTTTAGTAAGTATTGGAATATTTGTCTATAACGAAGCAAAATTTATAGCTCAAACAATTGAATCTTGGTTAAATCAGGATTATCAAAATATTGAAATAGTTATTTCGGATAATGCTTCTGAAGATAAAACTTTTGAACTTTGTCAACAATATGCGGAAAAAGATCATCGTATAGTTCTTAATCGTAATTCCCAAAATATAGGAGCTGCTTTTAATGCAAAAAAAGTAGTTGAAATGTCCACTGGAAAGTATTTTATTTGGTCATCTGGCCATGATGATAGAGATACAAAATTATTATCGTCTTGTGTCAAAGTTTTAGAATCAAATCAGAATGTTGTTTTAGCTTATCCTCAAGCTAATTGGATTAATGAAAAAGGAGAAAGTTTTGATTCTATTGGTGGATGTATTGAAACAAGAGGATTAGATCCTCTCTCTCGTCTGAATATGATACTGTGGGGATTAGCTTATGCAAGTCCAGTGTATGGTCTTTTTAGAGCAGATGCGTTACAAAAAGTATCTTTGGGTAAATCTCTTATTGCTCCGGATGTTCTTTTATTATCTGAATTATCAATTTTAGGGGAATTTGCTTATGTTCCTCTACCATTACTGCAAATGAGAAGAATGCCAGATTATGGTAGTTGGGATAGTTATGTTGGTAAAATTTTTAATCAATCTTTATCCCAATTGTCAGTACCAGAAATTTTTGGGGAGATGCTCAAAGAATTTGTTACCAATATCACTAAACATATTAACGATCCTAAAACTAAACAAACTGCTAGTTATTTAATAGTTCAAGGATTAATGGTTAAATATGGAGGAATTTTAGTAACTTTATTAAGAGAAAAAAATAGTAATTTATCGGATAAAGAACAGGTAATTCTACAAAACATTCAAAATATATCAACTTTTTTACAGAAAAATAACGATTTTCTATCAACAAATCTAATTAATTTTAGTGACTATCCACAATCTAAACAACCTGTTAATATTTCCGAACCAAAATCACCCATAATCTTAATTGACGGGGTATTTTTCCAACTCAATCAAACAGGAATAGCCAGAGTTTGGAAATCATTGTTAGAACAATGGGCAAATAGCGATTTTAGTAATCATATTTTAGTCCTTGATCGTACCAACACTGCCCCTAAAATACCTGGTATTCGCTATCGAACTATTCCCCCTTATAATCCTAACAATTTAGAAAGCGATCGCTTTTTATTGCAACAGATCTGTGATGAAGAAAAAGCTGACTTATTTATTTCTACATATTACACTATTCCCAAAACCACAAAATCAGTAATGATGATTTATGATCTAATTCCAGAAGTAATGGGATGGGAAACAGATCATATTTATTGGAAGGGAAAACATGATGCGATTAATTATGCTTCTAGTTTTATTAGTATATCAGAAAACACCGCTCAAGATTTGCAGAAATTTTTTCCTGAAACAATTAATAAAGGAATTACAGTTGCTTTGTTAGCGGCTGATCAAGATTTTGGGTTAGTTTCCGAATCAGCAATTTTTGCTTTTCGTCATAAATATAATATTCAAAAACCTTATTATCTTTTAGTTGGTAATGAGGGATTTCAAGGTTATAAAAATCAAATTTTATTCTTCCAAGCCTTTGCTCAATTACCCACCAAATCGGGATTTGACATAATTTGGACTGGAAATAAAGGCTATTTTCCTGAACAATATCGACAATATATTCAAGGTTGTTCTATTTATTCACTTCAGTTAAGTGATCAGGAATTAAAAATAGCTTATAATGGTGCGATCGCATTAGTATTTCCCTCTAAATATGAAGGTTTTGGATTCCCTGTTTTAGAAGCAATGACTTGTGGTTGTCCTGTTATTACCAGTCCTAACTCTTCTATTCCTGAAGTGGGGGGAGATGCCGTATTTTACGTTAATTCTGACGATGTACAAGGAATGATGGAGGCTTTGTGTGAGATACAAAAACCTAGAGTTAGAGATTTGTTGAGAAATAAAGGTTTTCAACAGGCACAACAATTTTCTGGGGCAAAAACCGCAGAAACTTGTCAGAATCTCTTATTAGAAAACGCTCAATCTATTAATAATTCCTTTAATATTAACTTCCAAACTCTTAACCTCATAATATTTCCAGACTGGCAACAAGACGAAGAAGAATTATCATTAACCCTAACAGAAGTATTAAGTACGATCGCATCTCATCCTCAAGCAGAAGAAATTACTCTAATTATTGATACAACTAATGCCGAAAATGAAGAGGATGTTAAACTTTTGGTATCTGCTGTAACAATGAATTTAATGTTAGAGGAAGCCATAGAGTTATCAGAAGCAACGCAAATCGCTTTTATTGGTAATTTAACCTCTCAACAATGGGAAAAACTATTGATCTTGATTCAATATCGTATCAGATTAGACATTGAGTATTTACCTATGTATATCGAAAAAATAGCTTTTTGCAATATTCAAGATATATCTAATCTTTCTGTAACTTCCTTAGAAAATGATTTACTTGATATTAATTTTCAAACCCTTAATTTAATTATTTTCCCTGATTGGCAACAAGATGAAGAAGAATTATCTTTAACTCTTGCCGAAGTATTAAAAGGAATAGCAAATCACCCTCAAGGTTCAGAAATTACTTTAATTATCGATATAACTAATGCCGAAAATGAAGAAGATGCCAGTTAATTAGTCTCTGGTGTGACAATGAATTTAATGTTAGAGGATGGAATAGAGTTACCTGAAACCACTGAAATTGTATTTATCGGTAATTTAACCTCTCAACAGTTGAAATTAATTAAGAATAAAATTGATTATCAAATTTCCTTAAACAAAGAAAATTTATCTATTACCAGAGAACAATTTAATGTTATTACTCTTGAGCAATGGAAAAATATCACAACTCCAAAACAAATAATTTACTTACAAAATCCAAATCAGGACATTTACCTAAAATTGATGAAGTTTTAAAAGCCTGTGGTTCCCATGGTTGGAATATGTGGCGAGGTTGGGTGAATGTTTTAGCGAAACAAGGTTTATTAAATAGAGTCTTTGCACCAAAAGCTAATTGGAATAACACAAAACCTCTTGATGATGATGGTTTATGGGAATATCTCGAAAAACCAACAGGAGATATAATGCTTTTAGCTGGTTTTGACTGGCATTCTCAACCTTTACATAGATCTCTTGAATGGCAAGAAAGATGGCGACAAGCCAAGGTCGAAAAAATTGCCTTATTGCAAGAAAATTACTCTGCTAAAGTCACTCAAAATAACTTACAATGGCAACAACAAATGTCTGAAGCTATCTCTACCGCATCCTTGTGTATTGATCGTCTAATTTGTCATCATGAACCAGATGTACAGTTTTTAAAAGAAAATTATCAGATTGACTTACCAAGTTTATTTTTGTGTTTTGCGATCGATCCTCAATATTTTCGCCCCATAAAACCTTTTGAAAATAAAATCAACCGTGCCGCTTTTAGAGGTAATATATCTGCTTACTTTTCTGGTGAAACTTATCAAGATAGAAGAAAACTAATTGAGTTATTAAGAGAATCAGGACAAGTAGATATTTTTGAATATACTTATAATAATGCTGACAAAAATGAGTTTTTGACCACAGAAGGAGTAAAAAAATATGCGGATTTACTAAATCAATATCGGATTCAACTCAATTTGCCTTCTATTTCTCAAACTTTAACTAATAGACCAATGGAAGTAATGGCTTGTGGTGGTGTATTATTACAAAATAGTATTATTGGTGAAGAATCTAAAACCTTTTTTGAAGATCAAAAACATCTTATCTTTTACGATGAAAATAATCCTCAAGATTTGCTTAATAAGATTATAGAATTACAAAAAAATCCAGATTTAGCTTACCAAATGGCGAAAGAAGGTCAAAAAAATTGTTATGAAAATCACACTCTCTTTGAGAGAGTAATTAGTATATTAAATTGGCTAAATTATGATATTAAAAAACTCTTAAAACCAAAACTAATCTTTATAAATTAATTTATATATTATAAATGTTTGCTTTTAAAAATAAAAAAATTCTCGTAATTAATAATATATATCCTCCTCAAGAATTAGGGGGTTATGGAAGATACATTTCTGATTTTGCTAATATTTTAAGAGAAAGAGGGCATCAAGTAAAAGTCTTAACATCTGATGCTTCTTACCTCAAAGAAATAACGGAATTAGAATTGGGTATAGATAGAAAATTAATACTTTATGGTGACTATAAACAACTTCCACCTACTGTAATTAAAGATTCAGAAAAATTAAAACAAATAATTAGCAAAAATAACGAATATATTGAGACAATTATCAAAGATTTTCAGCCTAATGTTGTTTTAATTGGTAATATAGATTTGTTAGGAGCAAATATTTTTAAACCATTTTTCAATCATAATATACCTGTTATCAATCATTTAGCTTTTAATCAACCCGGATATAGTTTAGTAGAAAAACCAAATCACCCTCTATATCATTTAAGTACCTGTAGCTATCATGTTAAAAATAATACTCTTAATTTAGGTTATCAATTTAATGATATTAGTGTTATTTACCCAGGGGCCTATGTAGATGATTTTAAACAAGAAAAATTACCTATATTTGATCAATTAAAAATCGTTTTTGCCAGTATTATTTCTCAATATAAAGGACCTCAAACTCTCATAGAGGCGTTAGCGATTTTACACCATGAAGGATTTGATTTTGATTGTATTTTAGCAGGTGCTACTCCTGTTTCCGAATTTAAAGAGAGTTTAGAAAAATTTATTACTGATAATGGAATGGACGATAAAGTTAGACTAATTGGTTATCAATCACGGGATAGTTTAATTAAACTTTATGGAGATCGCAATGTATTTATTTTTCCGTCCGTATGGGATGAACCTTTTGGCATTTCCCAAGTAGAGGGAATGGCCGCCGGTTTAACAACCATTACCAGTGCGACAGGAGGGGCGAGTGAAATTATAGAGCATGGTATTAGTGGACTAAAATTTCAGAAAAATAATCCTCTCAGTCTTGGGTTTTGCCTATTACGTTTACTAGCAAAGAAAGAAGATTGGAAAAGAATATCTCAACAAGGAATTAAACGAGCAAAAGAATTTTTTGATATATATTATTCCGTGGATTTGTTAGAAGAAAAATTTGCGGAACTTTTATTAAAAAAAGATAACTGTGATCAATGGTTAAATTTAAGAGAAGAAAAGATTATTAACTATAAGGATATAGAATTAACAAAAATTAATTATCTAATTTTCCCCCATTGGCAAACAGACGAAGAAAAATTGACGATGGCTTTTACTCATTTAATTGATAAACTAACTCAAAAATTTACTCCTATTGAGGGAGGTGAGATAATAACTCTCGTAATTGATACCACTGGAATAACCGAAGAAGATGCTAATTTATTCTTATCAGGTATAGCTATGAATTTGATGTTAGAGAAAGAATTAAACTTAGAAAATATCTTATATTTTACTTTAATTAGTAACTTAAATGAACAAGAATGGAAGAATTTATTCCCAAAAATTACCGCTAAAATTACCTTAGAAAATGAAAATCAAGACGCTATTAATTATGCTAATATTGAAGAATTAGTAAGTATTAATGCTAATAATCATAATTATGTTATCTTTCCTGATTGGAAAACTGAAGAACAAGAATTATCAACAGCAATTAGTCAAATTTTAATTAAAATTAATAGCTATTATGAAAAAGAAAATATTACTTTATTAGTAAATATAACTGATGCAAATATTCAAGAAGTTGAGTTATTTTTTTCAGAAATAATTATGAATTTAATGCTAGAGGAAGGCAGAGAATTATCAGAAAATATTAGTATTAATTTTGTTGATTTTACTGTTAATCAATGGCAGAGTTTAGGTAGTTTAATTAAAGGAAAAATAACTTTAGCTTGTGAATCTTTACCTGAAAATTTACCATTATGGAACCCCTTTTAAATATCAATTATATTTCAACTTTTTTTGTCGAACTGACGTAAAGCTCACAAAGGATTACTATATAATGAAAATAGCCACAAAAGTCAATAAAATAGATAATAAATAATGACAGAAATTGAAATTAAAAATATTATCCAACAACAGTTGCCCGAACTGATAGCAAAAGATCCGACTATTAGAGACTTTATCCTGCGTACCGTTTCTGAATATTATTCCCCTAAAGAAGAAACTGATCGAAAGTTTGATCTTATTTTGGCAGAACTAAGGCATGATCGAGAAGAACAAACTCGTAAATGGGAAGAACAAACTCGTAAATGGGAAGAACAAAGTAATCAATGGGAAGAAAACAATCGCCGTTGGGAAGAACAAAGTAATCAATGGGAAGAAAACAATCGCCGTTGGGAAGAAAATAATCGCCGTTGGGAAGAAAATAGCCAAAGGTTGGATAAAATGCAACATCAAATCGATGAAACTCTGACACAAATCAAAAAACTGGATAGAAAATATGACAGTACGATCGGGGCTTTAGGATCAAGATGGGGATTATATTCGGAAGCTAGTTTTCGTAACGGTCTTAAAGCTATACTCGAAGAATCTTTTGGTGTACAAGTTCTTAATGTTAATGATTTTGATGATCAAGGAGAAGTTTTTGGCAGACCAGATCAAGTCGAAATTGATGTTATTATCAAAAATGGGTTATTAATTCTCTGTGAAATAAAATCTAATATGGACAAGGCGGGAATGTATATCTTTGATCGAAAAGTATCCTTCTACGAAAAACGTCATCACAGAAAAGCGACTCGTAAAATGGTGATTTGTCCGATGGTGGATGATCGTGCCTTACCTGTGGCGAAAAACTTGGGGATAGAATTATATAGTTATGCTGATAGTGTGGAGTTAAATTAAGATTAAGGCGGTTTCCAAAAAAGAATTTACCATTTTTCTTTATAATTCCCCCTTTGTTAAGGTGGGTTAGGGGGGATCATGTAGGTATATTTATTATTAGAAATCACCTAAGTTATCACAAAATTCAGTAAATTTGAGTTTGTTGAAGAATCTCTCAAAATTTACCTTTTTAATGACATTTAAAAATGATGAAAAAAGCCTTAATTTGTGGAATTTCAGGACAAGATGGTGCTTATTTAGCTAAATTATTACTTCAAAAAAATTATCTTGTTTGTGGTACATCCAGAGATGCAGAACTATCTTCCTTTAAAAATTTAGCTTTTTTGGGCATCAAAGAAAAAGTACAACTAGAATCTATGGCTTTAAATGATTTTCGTAGTGTTTTACAGGTTATTACTAAATTTGCACCTGATGAAATATATAATTTAGCTGGACAAACTTCTGTTAGTTTATCTTTCCAGCAACCAGTAGAAACCTTAGAAAGCATTATCACGGGAACTTTAAATTTTTTAGAAGCCATTAGATTTACTGGTAAAAATATTAAGTTTTATAATGCTAGTTCAAGTGAGTGTTTTGGAGATATTGGCGATCGCCCAGGGGATGAAACTACGCCATTTCGTCCTCGAAGCCCTTATGCGGTGGCTAAATCTACGGCTTTTTGGGAAGTAGCGAACTACCGAGAGGCTTATAATATTTTTGCTTGTTCTGGTATTTTATTTAATCATGAATCACCATTGCGATCGAAACGATTTGTAACTCAAAAAATTGTGGAAACTGTTTGTGACATTCATCAAAAAAAAGCAAGTCAATTACAATTGGGAAATTTAAAAATCAAAAGAGATTGGGGTTGGGCGGAAGAATATGTAGAAGCAATGTATTTAATGTTACAACAAGAGCAACCCGATGATTATGTAATTGCGACGGGGGCAAGTTATTCCTTAGAAGATTTTGTGGAATCTGCTTTCAGTTACTTTAATCTTGATTGGCATGATTATGTTATCAGTAATCCTGAACTATTGCGGCCTACAGATTTATCTATTAGCAAAGGCAACCCAGAAAAAGCCCAAAAAATACTGGGATGGAAAGCTCGTTATCAAATGGGTGATGTCGTTAAAATGATGATTGAAAGTAAAATAATTTAATAGTTTATTAACCTAATCATAATGTGATTGTTAATCTTGTCAGGATAAGATGATTAAATAAGTTTGATTAAAATTAGGGCTAAAGCCTTTACTACAAACTTTAATTCATTTACTTTACATAAAAAATACATGAAAGATCAAGCTATTAATCTTGAAAATCCTCAATACTATTTTAACCGAGAATTAAGTTGGTTAGAGTTTAATTATCGAGTTTTACAAGAAGCCTTAAACGAGAAAACATTGTTATTAGAAAGACTAAAATTTACCGCTATTTTTAGTGCTAATCTTGATGAATTTTTTATGGTGAGAGTAGCCGCTTTAAAACGACAAATCGAAGCTGAAGTAACCAAATTAACCCCTGATGGTAGAACACCTTTACAACAAATTCAAGAGATTAATACCCGTTTACGCCCATTAGTTAAACAACAGGTAGAAAATTTTGAATATAACCTCAAAAAAGAACTAATTAATCATGGAATACATTTAATTAATTTTGTTGATTTAAATCAAGAACAAAGGAATTATTTACATCAATATTTTGATAATAACATATTCCCAGTACTAACTCCTTTAGCCGTTGATCCTAGTCATCCTTTCCCTCATATGTCTAATTTAAGCCTAAATTTGGCAGTATTAGTCAAAAATCCGGATACAGGAGCAGAATTATTTGCTAGAGTAAAAGTACCGAAAACTCTCCCTCGTTTTGTTAATTTTCCCCTTGAATTACGTCAAGTTAATCATCAGGAAGAGAATTTGATATGGGTTGGTATCCCTATTGAACAAGTCATTGCCCACCATCTATCATCGTTATTTCCTGGCATGAATCTTCAAGAATGTCATAATTTTCGTTTAACTCGTGGTGCCGATTTGGGGGTACAAGAAGACGAAGCAGACGATTTATTGTTAGCCATACAACAAGAATTACGAAGACGGCGTTTTGCTGGTTCTGCCGTACGTTTAGAAATTCATAGTACTATGCCTTATAATGTGAAACAAATGTTAATGCAAGGCTTGAATTTAGAGGAGATGGATATTTATGAAATTGATGGTTTATTGGGCTTAAATGATTTATTCGCTTTAACTAGTTTGCCCTTACCTGAATTAAAAGATAAGCCTTGGAATGGTGTAACACCACCACCTTTTGACCAATTTCAAGAGTTGGAAATGGCGAAAGAAAATGATGATGATAATAGCGTTAGTGAACAATTTTTTGCCATGATTCGCAAGTCGGATATAATGATACATCACCCTTATCATTCTTTTACAGCTACTGTACAACAATTTATTACTCAAGCTGCTCATGATCCCCATGTTATGGCGATTAAAATGACTCTTTATCGCACTTCTGGAGATTCTCCTATTATTAAAGCCTTGATTGAAGCGGCGGAAAATGGAAAACAAGTTGTAGCGTTAGTGGAATTAAAAGCTCGTTTTGATGAAGAAAATAACATTCTTTGGGCTAGAAAATTAGAAAAAGTAGGAGTTCACGTTGTCTATGGTATTGTAGGTTTAAAAACCCATACTAAAATTATTTTAGTGGTACGCAAAGATAAAGATAAAATTTGCCGTTATGTTCACATCGGCACTGGTAATTATAACCCAAAAACCGCTAAACTTTATACGGATATTGGTTTAATTAGTTGTCGGGAAGATTTAGGTGCTGATTTAACAGATTTATTCAATTTTTTAACCGGTTACTCTAAACAAAAGGCTTTTCGCAAATTATTAGTCGCTCCCGTAACAATGCGCGATCGCATGATAGGTATGATTGAAAGAGAAATAGAACACTGCAAAAATGGTAGCACTGGGAGAATTGTCGCAAAAATGAACTCATTAGTAGATTTACCAGTTATTCAGGCTTTATATCGTGCATCTCAAGCTGGTGTGAAAATTGACTTGATTATAAGGGGTATGTGTAGTTTACTTCCAAATATTGAAGGTATCAGTGATAATATTAGAGTAATTAGTATTGTCGGGCGTTTTCTTGAACATTCCCGCATTTTTTACTTCAATAATAATGGTGAAGAAGAAATTTATATCGGTAGTGCCGATTGGATGGGGCGTAACTTATCTCGTCGAGTGGAAGCGATTACCCCGATAGAAGATCCAAAATTACTTAAACAACTACAAGAAATTTTAGGCATTATGCTTTCTGACAATACACAGTCATGGGAATTACAATCTGATGGTAGTTATATTCGTCACATTTGCCAAAATGGAGAAAAAGAGATAAATACCCATGAAATTCTTATGAAAATGGCAACTAATAATTAGGGGGTGCGTTAAAAAGTTGGTAATGTTAGGGATAGCACAGGTGTATTTAAAAAACTGGTGTTGGACAAGATTTGGTGGAAAAGATTCCGAAAGTGGGCGGGGGAAGAAAACCTTACAAAACGAGTTCGTTGACTATGCTATAAGAATCCCTAAAAAGACAACTTTTCTTGTGTAACATTTTTCTAGTCTTAAAAGTCTTGCCTTCACCCAAATGTTAAAAACTTGACTTTGTGAGGAATGGGCAACGATGCTCAATTTCCTCATTTTAAATTCTAAATTATTCGGGCAATAGTTTTAATGGTTTGGCAAAGGGCTTAAGCCCCTTGTTAGAATCGGAGTATGTAACTGTATAATACTTTTAAAATTTAACCCCCCCTTCACCCATTACTATTAATTGGCTTTAGTAAACACCGGCATTATAACGCTCGTCACCTTCATTAAATACCTCTGAGATAGGGGTAGCAGTGAAATTATCGAGATTAGCTTGTAGTCTTTCTTTTTGGGTGTCACTTAATCCAGGTATAAGTAAAACATCTTCTACCTGCTCATAAGGGGCATTTTGAATGATAATACTAGCTAATTTAGGATAAAAACCTCTTAATTCACGAAAATCACGAATATCGCTATTATTTACGTCAATTTTTTGGCCAAATTCAGTGCGTAATAAATCGTCAGCTACATTCCGTCGGCTATTTTCTACAGCAACTAAACGAGGATTTACTTGTAAAATACTATTAAAATCTAATGCTTGGGCAGGTTGAGAAAAAGCCAATGAGCATAAGAATAACATGAAACTAAATAGGGTTACAACACGATGCCATAACTTCATGAAAATTTAACCTCCAAGATTAAGATAACTTTAAGTATTATTTTATATATGCTAATTGTTTTTGAATATAATGATACAATATTTTATATTCCACAAAACAAAGTCTATTAGCTGAGACTATCCCGTAAAAACAAGGATTAAAAAAATATTAATGGGATTGTATTTAACTATCTTTGGGCTAGGCTATTCTAATCCACAAGGTTAGTTGTTATCTGATTTTATCAGTGAAATTGCTTTTTTCATTCATCAAAACATAAAGATTTGTAAAGTTATTGAATAAATGATAGCTAAGTAGGGTTTGCTGAAAAAGTATTTTGATGAGGATAGGCACTCTTGCAATGGGTAATGATACACAGGGCAATGGGATGGCCGCCCCTTGTTAGAATTAGAGTATGTAATTTTTATAAACATTACCTGTTTTTTCAGTAAACAAGGGGTTTAAATCCTTTTTTGCTAAAACTGCACATTTTTTTGTTGATGTAGTGTGTTTAAATCCTTGATTCTTAAAATTCCTGATTAATTCAGCAGCCACTAAATAGTTGCATTAATTTTTTTTATTTCCTTATCATTGTTGTTAATCATTTTTCATCAGAGTATTCTCCACCAACTCCAATACCAGTTTCCATAATCATCGCATTTTCAATATTCATATTATTCATGGAAGCACCAGAAACTTGAGCATCAAAAATAATAGCATAACTGAGATCAACACTATTAAGATTGGCATTATTCATGGTAGCATTAGTCAAAAAAGCCTTACTTAAATCTGCACCTTGTAAATTTGCCCCGTCTAAATCTGCTCCTTCTAAATTTGCTCCCTCTAAATTTGCATAACGTAAATCTGCATTTCTCAAGTCTGCACCTATTAAGTGTTCACCTTGTAAATCAACTCCTTTGAGGTTGCATCCCATACATTGATTTGTTTCCAACAATTGTTGTCGATGAGTAGGATTTTCAGCACTAACAGGTATAACGAAGGAAAATGTCGTTACAATGGCGATGGTTGTAGCTAATAATTTATACATAATGATTTATCCTCTCACGCTCTAGTTTTGATTGTAACTTATTTTCTTTTTTAGTTGTGATTTGGTTAAGAATAATTTACATAACTTTTAATTTTTTTAGATTAGAGATTTTCGAGAAAAAATTGAACCTAAATTTAA
>NZ_VRZC01000095.1 GCF_016743215.1 Geminocystis sp. GBBB08 | reverse complement strand
TGGCGAACTCTTCTCGTTGCCGACTTACTTTTAGATGTTTCCGAGCATATCGATTTTTAGCTTTTAAGTAGTTTTTTGAAACAGGTTTACCTTTCCTAAACTTCTTAGACTTATGGCGATTGAGTTTGTTTAATTGTTTTTCAGCTTTACGATAATGTTGTGGGATGTCAACCACATTTCCGTCACTATCAGCATAAAAATATTTTAAACCAACGTCAATACCGACACAATGTAAGGAAGGTTCATATTCTTTTGGTTTTATTGCCCTCACATCCTCTTTGATGTTGAACTGAACATAGTACCCGTCAGCACGTTTAACAATTCTTACTCTTTTAATCTGATCAATTTGGAAATAGTTTAAATCTCGACTACCTTTAAGTTTTAATTTACCTATTTCTTTTTTATCAGTGAAAGTGATAGACTTTCTGTCATCAGATAACTTCTAACCACTTGTCTTATATTCTACGCTTCTTTGATTTTTCTTAAATTTGGGATACCCTTTCTTTTTAACAGAAGGCTTTTTACAGTTGTCATAGAAACGAGAAATAGCAGACCAAGTTGGTTCTATAGAAGCCTGACAAGCACTTGAGTTTAAATCAGCTACAAAAGGAAACTCTTTACGCAACAAAGTAGAGTAGGCATATAATCCTTTTTGCCCTACCCCTTTATTATCCATCCAGAAACGAAGAGATTTATTGCGAATAAACTTCACTGTTCTAATCGCTTCTTCTATAGCTTGGTATTGAGTTGTTTTGCCGATTGCTTTAAACTCTAAAATAAACATTTTATGTTATTTATGCTGACGTAATTATCTTAACATGATAAAATTAAAAATGACAAATAATCTTAAATTAAATATTCACTGGACCCTCAAGGGTGTCGCATAGAGCATCCCAGGACTAAAGCCTCCGATGCTCTATGCGAAGTTATTGTAACAAATAGACTAACTTTTCAATATTAACCATTAATGCAGTTAAATTTTAAGTATAATTCATCTTTTTTCACTCCTGTTATTTTAATTGCGCCTTTTTTTCTTTGGGGTACGGCTATGGTGGCAATGAAAGGCGTTATTGATCAAACAACACCATTATTTATGGCAGGAATGAGAATATTTCCCGCTGGAATATTAGTGTTATTAGTAGCTATTTTTCTAGGTAAATATCAACCAATAACAATGATAGGATGGCTATGGATTGGCTTATTTTCCCTCGTAGATGGTTTAATGTTTCAAGGGTTTTTAGGTGAAGGTTTAGAGCGCACGGGAGCAGGTTTAGGCTCGGTTATGATTGATTCTCAGCCTTTAGCGGTAGCAATTTTATCTCGTTGGTTATTTAAAGAGATTATTGGTTTTTGGGGATGGTTAGGCTTATTTATCGGTATTATTGGCATTAGTTTAATTGGCTTACCTGATGAGTGGATTCTTAATTGGTGGCAAGGAAATTTTACTGGTTTAGAATTTAGTTGGCAGGGTTTATTTGATAATGGGCAATGGTTGATGTTATTAGCTTCTTTATCTATGGCTACTGGTACTGTTATAATACCTTATATCTCCCGTCATGTTGATCCTGTTGTGGCTACGGGATGGCATTTAATCATGGGAGGATTTGTTTTATTTATCCTCAGTTTTCAATTTGAAACTTCTCAATGGATTAATCTTGATTTGAGTGCATGGTTATCTATTGCTTATGCGACAATTTTTGGTAGTGCGATCGCCTACGGATTATTCTTTTTCTTAGCTTCTAAAGGAAACTTAACCAGTTTAAGTGCCTTAACTTTTTTAACTCCTGTATTTGCTTTAACTTTTGGTAATTTATTACTAGAAGAAAGACTTTCTGATCTACAATGGCAAGGAGTATGTTTAACTTTAGTTAGTATTTATTTAATCAATCAAAGAGAAAAAATAAATCAGTTTTTTAGGCAAGAAATTTTGACTTTTTGGGCTAAAATTAAAATAAAACCTATTGACAAATAAAGGTTAATCTGTTGGTTTTTAAAATAAAAACTAACTCATTATAAAATTTAACTTATTGAAAATATTATAAAAAATAAAAATGTTAAATATAATTAGTAGAATATTTGGACAAAAAATTGCCGATATAAACGCCACAGTTGAAATTTATACATGGCAAACTTGTCCTTACTGTATCAAAGCAAAATTTTTATTATGGCTTAAAGGATGTGATTTTCAAGAATATAAAATAGATGGTGATGAAGAAGCAAGAAAATTAATGGCACAAAGGGCAAACAATAGAAAAACAGTACCTCAAATATTTATTAATGATGAATATATCGGCGGCTGTGAGGATTTATATAAATTAGAGGAAGAAAAAAAATTAGATATTTTACTGAGTAATTTTTAGGAAAAATTGTGGGCGGTGCATTGCCCTAAGTTTAAGATAATGACTAACTTTTGGGAAAAAATAGCAGTTAAAGTTTAAAATAATCTCATTAAATTTTACTATTTTTAAAATAGTTTTTTAAGCATGAATGCTGATGAAATGCTCAGATTATATGATCATGGAGAAAGAGATTTTAGTCAAGTTGACTTATCGAGAGAAGATATAATTCAAGTAAACTTAACACAAATAGACTTCACAAGAGCAGACTTAAATTGGGCAAATTTGAGCAGTAGTGATTTTAGTGGTGCAAATTTTAGTCGAGCAGATTTAACTCATACTCGTATTATTAGTGCTAAATTAATTGGAGTTAACTTAATTCATACAGATCTCAGTTATACTGATTTAAGTTGGGCAAATTTGAATAGTGCTAATCTCCTTCATGCTGATTTAAGTCATGGAAATCTAAGCAAATCTTCTTTAACAAATACTAATTTTAGTTATGCTAATTTGCAAAATTGTAATTTAACAGGAGCGAATTTTACTGGTGCTAATTTTACTCGTGCAGATTTACGCGGTGCAGATTTAAGCGGTGTTATTCTCACAGGTGCAGATTTTACTCGTGCGGATTTATCTCAAGCTAATCTTCAAGGTTGTGATTTAACTGAAGCTAATTTAAACTGTGCCGATTTAACTAACTGTCAGTTGCGTAGTGCTGATTTAAGTGAAGCGATTTTACAAGGGGCTAATTTAGAAAAAGCTAACCTTCGGGGTGCGAATTTCACTGGAGCAATTTTACGCAATACTAATGTTAATCAAGTAAAATTATCAGAATTGAAGATCAAATTATCAAATAAAAATAAAATTATTTTTTGGGGTGCCGATCTTCGGGAAGCTAATTTGCAGAATAGTAATTTAAAAAATACCATTTTTTGTTATACTTTACTAGAAAAAACTAATTTAGTGGAAACTTGTTTACATCGTGGGAGTCTGATTGATGCTTACTTATTATCAGCAGATTTAAAAGGTGCTTCTTTGCGCAACAGTGTCTTAAATGGTGTTAATCTTAAAGGTACAACTATGCCGGATGGTTCGATACATCCCTAAAGAAGACTAAGGAGAGGAGGAGACAGGTTGACAGGTTGACTAGAGGAGTTACAGGCAAGATGCCTATTCCACAATTACTAATTACTAATTCCTCATTACTTGGGTGAAGCCTTTTCACCCCTACAAATTTCTAATTACTCATTCCTCATTATTTACGTTTTCCATAAATTTGCGTGTTGTTCATGACGATTATCATGGAAAATATCATAGTTAGGATTAAAATTATGATAGCCGAATTTTGACACAATTTGACGATGTAAAGTCTCACATTTTTCTCCTAATTTACGAGTATTCCATAACATTTTACTAGGGGAAAAAGTGGTTAAATCTTCTATCCAATCTAATTGACGATAGGCTAAAAATAATTGATCAATAGTCGGTTTTAGTTGTAATAATGGCGATGAAGGTTTAATTTCTGCTAACAATTGACTCAAATTATAAGCATATTCTAAATCACTGCTAATATGCTGACAATAAGACTTACGATAAGCTAATGTTTTAATTAAAAATTGTTCAATTTCCTCATGATTTTTATTGCCAAAAGCATATTTAACTCCTCCTAAAGTTCGATGTAAATACCATGCTCTAATATCTTCTATTTCTGCCATAGGACTTTGAGTTGTCCGTGCATCAGGATAATTCCAAAATAAGCCTAAAACTCGATTAATCATTTTACTTTTAATATGAGGTAAAATTCGGTTTTTAAATTCTGTATCTCCTGCACCACGATAGCTAGAATCATAATAACCAAATCTGTCATGAATGTTGCGACGATATAAACCACCTACTAAGGAAAGGTAGCAAGTATCAAGATAGACTAAATTTTGGTCATAATTACCCCTATTATAAAGCATAATATCATGAACATGATTACCTTGTAAATCTACTTCTGTCACTAAACTATGACTTATCACCCAATCAATCTCGGAATTTTCTTCTAATTCATGGGCTAAAATCTCTAAACATTCAGGTAAAATCGTCTCATCTACTCCTAAAAAAGTGATATAAGGCGATCGACACAGTAAAATACCTCTATTCCACGCATTTTGGATAGTTTCTCGGTTTTGAGAGCGTAAATATACAATAGGCAGATTTAATTCTAGTTGTAACTGTTTAAATACTTGATATTCTTCATCAGGTGAACCACTATCCACTAAAATTATTTCAACTAATCCTTTTTTGACTAAAGTTTGTTCTGCTAAAACTTTTAAAAATAACGGTAATTTTGGGGCAGCATTATATAAAGAAACTATCAC
Source organism: Geminocystis sp. GBBB08 (assembly GCF_016743215.1). GTDB lineage: Bacteria > Cyanobacteriota > Cyanobacteriia > Cyanobacteriales > Cyanobacteriaceae > Geminocystis. The sequence continues at coordinate 9,886 of NZ_VRZC01000095.1, read as the reverse complement.
CGATACTTGATAATTTTCTTTAGCTCTTCTTTCGTCTATAAATTCATATTCTTGAGGTAAATATTTAAGGTTATTTTGATAAGTTTCATTCAAAATATTGAAAGTTTTTTCTGTTTGTTGATTAATGTCTTTAAACATGGCTTCAACAACTTTTGCTTCCGGTTTAAAACCTTTTTCTGCTAAAGTTTTTAATACATAAGGTAATTCATTAAATTTATCCCTACCTAAAGCCCTCATACTTCTTAAATAATAGGTTGCTGCCACTAAATCATTATTACGCATTTGTTCTAAACGGGCAATTTCTCGCCATACTCTTACTCTATCAAGACGAAAAGCACTTTGTATTTTTCCTTTAATACCTTTTGCTTCTGCTTCAAAAGTTTCTGCTAAATTCCATACTTGTTGCAATTTTTTTTCTATTTCTAATTCCGTTTGTTCACTAAGGGTAAATACTTTATGATATTGAGAAGCAATAAAAGGGGATTTTATCAGTTGAGATGCTCGTGTATCTTCTGCATATCTAATTAGCTTACTTTTAGCTTTGCTAATGGGTGGTTTTATGGCTTTATTAATAATTTTACTGGGGATACTTTTAAGATAGTTTTTATTTTCAGATCTCGATCGCCAATAATTAATTAACTGTGAATACCATTGTTTTAATTCTGAAGATGTATTTTGATCATGGTTACTATTTGTTTGATAAATGCTCTTTAAATTGGGATCATTAGTATCAGTATTTATAGTTAGTAGAGCTTGATTTAATTGTTGTCGATAATCATAATAGTTTTCTAAAATATTCGTTAATTTAGGAAGACATTTATATGTATCATTAACATCAATTTTAATCCAAGGTAATTGAGGAAAATTATCTTCTAAAAATTGACAAACTCCTGCACCACTTCCGATAGCAGTAGGGCAACCTGAAAATAAAGATTCAAGAGCTAATAAATTAAGGGTATCATAACGGGAAGGAAGAAAAGTAAGAGCAGGTTGAGCAAAAAGTTGATCTAATTCTGTCCGGGATTTTGAGGGTTGAATATCAATATTAATTAATCGTTTATCAATCATCGATTGCAGTAAAACTTTTGAAGAATCACCAAATTCACTATAACTATGAGGACCAATTATACTAGCTTGATGATAATTATTAGGAGATAACCACCAAACTAAGTCAATAAAAATATCAGCACCTTTTCTTTTTTCAGTTCTACCAATAAAATATAAATTAGGTTTATTTTGACTATTATTTAATGGTTGAGATTTTGGTAAATCAATAAAATGTAAAGGATTAAAATATTGAGTTTCTAAATTTACTAAATTTTGCCATTCTTGAAGATAACTTTTACTGATACCGTAGCGAATATCAGCCGTTTTAAATTGCATCTTTTCTTCTATATCTAAAGGAATATTAACTTCTGTTGAGCCAAACCAATCTAACTGTAAAGTTGTAGATATTTTACCGTGCATAGAAAGAGCAACTTTATCACATTTTACCCCGTGATATTCTAACGCCGGACGTAAAAAGAGAGTATATTGTTCATAATCAGGAGCATCAACTATATCAAAGCTATAGCCAGTAACGGAATTAGCGATATTACTCGCAAGGGTAAAAGAACGATAAGACCAACGAGGGGGATTTACGTTAATATAATTATTTAAATCATGGATTTGATAAATTGGCTTATAAGCAATACCATGAGCGTTATTAGGGCGAATATTATTATTGTTTTCTTTTTCTAAGAGATAATAAAATTGTATTTGAGGGTTTTTTTCAATAATTTGACGATAAAAAGTTTGTCCTCCACCTATTTTTAAAAATAAGTCGAAATCAGCAATTAATACTTTCATAATTTTTGCAATAATGCGATAAGATTAGCGATAAATTAATAATTCATGATGTTACTAGGTTTCAGGTTTAAGGTCAATTTTTCTTTATTTTCATCAATTAACCGACTTATTCATTGATTATTATTTACAGTACTTTTTCAATAAACCACGGCGAGAATTGTGAGCGGTGCATCGCCCTACATAATAAAATCAATAAATTTATGAAAAAATATATTTAATTGGTTTGTAGTAACGGATTTATCCCTTATTTTCCTAATTTTGGTAATAAGTCTATTGTTGATTTGATTGTTGTAATAGTTGACGCAAACGCTGAATTTCTAATTGTGCTTCATCAGCTCGTTGTTTTTCTCTTTCAGCTTGTTGTTTAAATTCGATGGTGGTTAAAAATGGGCTACCATCAGGGTAATAAATTTTTAAGGTTTCGGGTGTCATCATAAAACGAATCCCCAATCTAGGGCTGATATAATCTGTCATGTCTTCAATCACCGTTAAATTGCCCTCTTGTCGCTGTAACCCTGTTAATTCGTTGGCATCAGGATCATAAATATAATACTCATTTACTCCATAGCGATCATAAAATTGCTGTTTTTTGATCATTTCTTTGAGAGTATTACCCGGAGATAGAATTTCAAACACTACTTGAGGGGTAATATTTTCTTCAAGCCATTGACGATAAGAGCCACGATCGCCTTTTGTCCGTCCAAAAACTACAAAAACATCAGGGGCTACTCGAATATCTGCCCTTCCTTCTACGGGATACCATAATAAATCTCCAGCGACAAATACTTGAGGATTTTGGGCAAATAAACATTCTAAGTTTTCTTTGAGTAATACTATCCAACGAAACTGTTTGGTGTTTTCTGCCATAGGTTGCCCGTCACTATCAGGATAAATAATTTCACGGTTAAGAGAAAGAGTCATGATTGAAAATAATTTTTCAAATTACAATATTAATTAACATCATAGCTTACTTAATTATGAGCAAAGCCTATTCACCATTCCCTCGACTTCTGCAAGAAATCTTTTGATGATTCGTAGTTTATAGTTAACGACGACCAACTTTTTGACTAATTTCTCGACTAGTACGTTGATATTCGTGAACTATAGGTAATCTTTCTGCTTGAAAATTAGCTAGAGCGTCTGTAATATTGTCACTAGAGGTGAGATGTCGAGATAAAGATAAACCGTCTTCCCAACCTGAAGTCATACCCCTTGCTCGTGTTGAGCTTTTGGCATGGGCAGCGTCACCGATTAAAATTATACGCCCTTGATAAAGTTTTGGCAGAGGATCAATGTCATAAGAATAACGACAAACAATGTTTTCTAAAGGGGTTGACTCAATTATGTTTCGGGCATCTTCGGGCAATTTCGCTAATTCTTGAGAAGGAATAGTGATATTCTCAGGTTGTAGTTTTCCTTTTTGGGTATCTGATTGAGTTGTTTCTAAAAAGAAGCCCCAATGAGTACGAGAGTCACCAATATGAAAGAAGTTAGCATAAATTCCTCTTCCGCGCACATAAACGAAAAAGTTTCCTTCAGGGCAAAAGCTATTATCTGTAACGACTCCTCGCCATACTAAATCCCCTAAGTAATATAATTCGACATCAGGAACTACAAATTGACGAACTTTAGAAACTATACCATCAGCACCAACTAAAAGATCTCCTTCCCACTTACTTCCGTCTTTAAACTGTGCGATAACGCTATTTTCAGTTTGGATTATAGATGCTAATTCTGTACTAAAATGAATTGTGTCAGGAGGTAATGGGGCTAAGAGTGCTTCTAAAATAGCTTTACGATGTACTAGCATTCCGGGTAATTCGTTTTCTTCATAGGTGACTGATTCTGAATTGACAACACCTCCACGAAGGTTACGAAACTCGAATAGTTTCACTTTATCTCCTGAGTTAATAATTTTTTCGGTTATTTGCGGATTTCCTTGATGAAGTGCTTTCATCCCTGCTTGAACAATCAGAATACCACATCCATCGGTACGAGGTACAGGGGATTTTTCAAATAAGTCAACTTTAAAACCTTGTTGAATTAACAAATTAGCAAGATATACTCCTGAAGTTCCTGCTCCCACAATTCCGATTCTGCTATTAGTTGAAACCATCTGTACTTATAGTTAATAATCAATAGTTAATAATTGTGGAATAGACATCTTGCCTGTTATTAAGTCACTATCTATTCCGCCATTGTGCAATTCCGTCTAATAATTATTTTTCCTTTAGAATAGCCCCTTGAATATCTAAATCTAAACTCTTAACATCAGCTTTTATACCTAAATTTTCCCATGTTTTCTTCATGGCTATAATAACATCATTAGCGTAGATACTGGAACTTAAAGCTAGTAAAGTCGGACCTGCTCCACTAATAACCATACCATAACCATTAGCCTTAATAACGGCTTGATAAACTTGATCATAACCGGTAATTAAACTTTTACGGTAAGGTTGATGTAATTTATCTTTTAAGGCTTCTTTTAGCCAGTCTTCATTCCCAGTTTCTAAACCTTTAATTAATAATCCTAAATGAGCAATATTAAAAATAGCTTCGTGATAACTTAATTCTTTCGGTAATACAGAACGGGCTGCTTCCGTTGATAGTTCAAAATCAGGTATTGCTACAATAATTTTAATATCTTGGTGACAATTAATCGGGACAAAATGCCATTTATTATCTTCCCCTACTGATAACATACAATTACCTAAAAATGCCGGTACAACATTATCTGGATGTCCTTCAATGGCGATCGCCAAATTAATTAATTCTGGTGAGGGTAATTTTTGAGGAGAAAAATAATTAGCAGCTAATAATCCGGCAATAATGGCTGTAGCGGAACTACCTAAACCTCGAGCTAAAGGTACATTAATACTAATCTTGATGTCCATAGAAGGAGGAGTTAAGCCCAGATGTTGATAAAAGTGCAAAAAAGATTGATAGAGCAAGTTATCATCACTCAAACTAATTTTATCTGCACCATCACCAACCACGGTAAAAGTAGTTTTGTCATTACTTAAACTAAATTCAAACTGATTATAAAGAGTTAACGCCATACCAATACAATCAAAACCAGAACCTAAATTAGCGGTAGTTGCTGGTACTTGAATCACGATAGAATTAGATTGACTCATGATAATTTATCTTTGAAGAACCTTAATTTAATAACGATTTGGTGCATAGAGTTTATAAATACGGAAGTTTTTGCTATATTTTGCTATCTCTCTGTGATCTTGAAGAAAGAAAACAACTAATCAATCTTGATCAAGAATGATACGATAACGGGCTTTTCCTGATTTTAGATGTGCCATTGCTTGATTAACCTGACTTATAGGAAAATGTTCGGTTACAGGTTTAATATTATGTAGTTGGCAAAATTCTAGCATCTGAGCAATGATTGCCGGACTTCCCACTGGTGAACCTGATAAAGATTTCTGCCCTAAAATCATCGGCATAACATTAAGATTCACTGGCTCAATTACAGCACCTAATACATGAAGACGACCTTGTGGTTTTAAGGTTTCTAAATAACTATTCCAATCAAGTTTGACATTAACTGTGGACAAAATTAGATCAAAACGTCCTTTAGCAGATGAGAGATTTTCTGGATCTCTGGAATTAAGAGTATCATGGGCACCCAATTTTAAGACTTCTTCTTTTTTCGATTCGCTAGAAGTAAATGCTGTGACTCGACACCCCCAGGCCCGTAAAAACTGTAAAGCCATGTGACCTAAACCACCAATACCAATCACTCCCACACTAGCAGTTGGTAAAATATTAAACTGGATTAAGGGATTAAACACTGTAATACCACCACATAATAATGGTCCGGCTGTGGTGGCATCAATATTATCAGGTAATTTGATTACACTAGGCACTTTTGCTCTCACAATATCCGCAAAACCTCCATGTCTGCCTACTATTGTTCCTACAGCACTGTCACACATATTATGATAGCCCCTTAAGCATTGGTGACAAGTTAAACAGTAACCTGAATGCCATCCTAAACCAACATAATCACCTATTTTCAGATTAGTTACATCTTTGCCGATGGCTTTAACTGTTCCAATCACTTCATGCCCTGGTACAAAGGGATATTGTGTTACACCCCAAGCATTTTCTAACATACTTAAATCACTATGGCAAATACCACAATGTTTAACAGCAATATCAACTTCATAAGCACCAATTTCTCCTAATTCATACTGAAAAGGTTTCAAACTTCCATCTACTTCCCTAGCGGCATAAGCATTAACAGTAGTCATATTTTTTTGATTTGATTAAGTTATCTTCGTTGAATTGATTAAATTTTCAATGATTCAAGATGATTTTAAACACAAAAGCACTTAAAATCAACTAAGGATCAATTAATTTACTGATAACCGTCAATATGTTATTATTTTTTAGTGCTTAAACAGAAGGCTTATGCTAACTCGTTCAAACATAAAATAAACTACTTGTAAATCAGTTAGCCATATAGGCATGGTTTGGTTGCAGAAATTGTTTACAAAAACAGATAATAAAAATAACGTCTCTGACAAAATCTATGACAGAGATTGGCTTACCCTTGACCCAAAAATCTTCGGCTCTAGTAAGATATTCTTTAGTAGCAATGAAGATATTGATTTATATGAGCTAGAGGAATTGTGTGACTCCGTTGGCTGGGCTAGACGCCCTTTGCGTAAAGTGAGGAAAGCCTTAGAAAATAGCTATCTAGTGGCATCAGCATGGGAAGTAAAAGGAGCAAAAACTACAATGATCGGATTTGCTCGTGCTACATCTGATCAAGCTTTTAACGCCACTATTTGGGATGTGGTAATACATCCTCGTTTTCAAAATAAAGGTTTAGGCAAAACATTTATGAAATATTTGATCAAAAAATTACGCAGTGATGATATTAGTAATGTTACTTTATTTGCCGATCCTCATGTAGTCGATTTTTATCGTCGTTTAGGTTTTGTATTAGATCCAGAAGGGATTAAAGGTATGTTTTTGTATCCTGATTGAAATTGTATTACATAAAATTTGTTTTAAACCCTAAACCTTGTCCTGACATTAAGGATTCGGAGATCAAGGGGCAACTACCCCGAAGGATAGCGGTGTTATCAAACAAGTTCATTTCTCAAGATTTAGAGTACCAATTACGTTTCCATTAATTCTACTACCCCGAAGGATAGCGATTCGTTACTTCAAATTAGCTTTAACCGCTTATCTTGACGTTTCCATTAATTCTACTACCCCGAAGGATAGCGATGATAAAAAATCTAATAATTAGTATTTCTCCTAGAAAAGGAAAGTCATTGTTTCCATTAATTCTACTACCCCGAAGGATAGCGATCTGAGAATATTCTCAGCAGTTAAAAACTATAATCAACTGTTTCCATTAATTCTACTACCCCGAAGGATAGCGATATAGTTCTTTTAGTGTATTTAAAAAATCTGCTAATAGTTTTGTTTCCATTAATTCTACTACCCCGAAGGATAGCGATTCTATACCAGAAGAAGCTCAATATGACTATTTATGCAAAGTTGGCTTTAAGTTTCCATTAATTCTACTACCCCGAAGGATAGCGATATTATTGTATTTACCTATGTGCTTATATCACTTTATAGTGTTTCCATTAATTCTACTACCCCGAAGGATAGCGATTGATACTAACGGTTATACTGCCGATGTTACCGTAATGGGTAGAAGTTTCCATTAATTCTACTACCCCGAAGGATAGCGATTTACGGAAAATCAAATTTAAACTTATACGGACTGTTCAATAACCCTGTTTCCATTAATTCTACTACCCCGAAGGATAGCGATTTCTCCATCTAATCCTATTTCCGATAAATTAATATGTCCACGTTTCCATTAATTCTACTACCCCGAAGGATAGCGATCTAATCAATTTAGTTCCCTTAGCAGAATCAAAAGATTTGTTTCCATTAATTCTACTACCCCGAAGGATAGCGATATCATTAGGAATCATTATATCAACTGAAATCTCCATAATTGTTTCCATTAATTCTACTACCCCGAAGGATAGCGATCGTTCTCTCTTATTGGGGAGAGATTTATGATCAAAATCAGTTTCCATTAATTCTACTACCCCGAAGGATAGCGATACGAAAATAACAAAATTTGGTTTGATAGTAGCTGGACTGCTTAGTTTCCATTAATTCTACTACCCCGAAGGATAGCGATCGATTTTCTCGAGTTCGGCAACAAAAGATTGTGTCACTTGTTTCCATTAATTCTACTACCCCGAAGGATAGCGATTATCAGTTGTTAACACCAAAGCAAAACCATCACTTACAATTAGTTTCCATTAATTCTACTACCCCGAAGGATAGCGATTCAAACTATGATGAAAAACGCTAATAGCTTACCAATAGTTAAAGAGGAGGTTTCCATTAATTCTACTACCCCGAAGGATAGCGATTTCTTTGTATATTTCTAAAACCTCTTGATATTTTTCTTCGTTTCCATTAATTCTACTACCCCGAAGGATAGCGATAACTACAAGTTTCAAACTTATCATTATAATGAGTTTTAGTTTCCATTAATTCTACTACCCCGAAGGATAGCGATATTTTTTGAATATTTTAGACTTTGAGCATAAAAGAATCATTAAGTTTCCATTAATTCTACTACCCCGAAGGATAGCGATAATAGCCGCCTCTGGTATGACGGAAGTTGGGTAGCTTATGATAGTTTCCATTAATTCTACTACCCCGAAGGATAGCGATTTTAATTTCCCCAACTATTGCTTCAGTTTTTTTCTGTTTAGAAGAGTTTCCATTAATTCTACTACCCCGAAGGATAGCGATAAAAGCTAAAGATTTAATGTGTAATGATAAATTAATAAAATAGTTTCCATTAATTCTACTACCCCGAAGGAAAGCGATAAAAGCTAAAGATTTACAGTGTAATGATAAATTAATAAAATAGTTTCCATTAATTCTACTACCCCGAAGGATAGCGATGAATCGAACCTAATTTGTTTAACCATAAGTAGCAAGTTTCCATTAATTCTACTACCCCGAAGGATAGCGATAATATATTGTGTATAAAGACACGAGAAACGAGTATAGTTTCCATTAATTCTACTACCCCGAAGGATAGCGATTTCAAGTAATTGAATACTATACTGACGGCAAATATGATCTACAAATAGTTTCCATTAATTCTACTACCCCGAAGGATAGCGATCACACAAGGGTACGTTTGGTATCAAAAAAAAGTAATTGATCTCATGTTTCCATTAATTCTACTACCCCGAAGGATAGCGATTCCCCCTATTTTAACCCTTTACCCTGTCTGATGTCTAGGGGAGGGTTGCGACCTTCAGCTCAATTTTTTCAAGATTGCTCTTTATTTATTTTATTATACATACCTAAAAGCCTTGACTAGTCTCTTATCGACCCATCCAACGCATTTACTGCATTTGAGGTAATTTCCGTTTTGTGTCGCAGTTAGATAATGGTGGATTTTGGCGGTTTTGTGAGTTGCGAACCTTGTCCCCAAATTTCTACTTGTTTAAGGGTATGATCAGAAATGGGGTAAAATCTCAAGTTGTCTTCTTCTTCTTTAAAGACTTTTTTTAATCTGGTTTTCAATTCTTTATATTGCTTAAGATTCAAGACACACTCAAAGACGCTATACTGTACCCTTGAGCCATATCCTTCTAAGACATCGGAAATTTTTTTGTGCCGTTTATCATCAGGTATATCATAAGCTACGAGATAAAACAACATTAATACAATAGTAATTACAGAGGATTATATAAGGGATAATATTATTTATTTTTTGTAATATTTAATTAAGATGAAAACTATTACTATGAAAATAGACGATCGCGTTAATGAACAATTTATGATTTTGTTAAGAAGTTTTTCAGTATCTGTTCTATGGGATTGCTTCGTTACCTCGCAATGACTGTAATTCAACTTAGATCTTGCATCTTTATCATCAATTCTCGATGAGGATAGGAAAAAGGGAAGAGGGAAGAGGGAAAAGTAATCAGAATTGATTTTTCCCGTTTTG
>NZ_VRZC01000094.1 GCF_016743215.1 Geminocystis sp. GBBB08 | reverse complement strand
CTTGATCTTCAATAGGATAAAATTGGGCTAAGTATTCTGCAAGAGCATCTTGCTCACCTGCAACGGCTAAACCTTCAGCTTTATTAGGTAAATTAGGGTTATCTAAGTCTTCTAACTTAACGACATTTTCAAAGTAGAAAGAAGGATAACTGTCACCACCATTGGCTAAAAAGTCGAGAATCACCATTTTATAGGTAGCATTACGATCGACTTTAAATTCACCCTGAGAGAAGATTACTTCTTTTGTACCATCAGGACGATTTAAGACGAGGTTTTGGATTCTTTCCCCTGCCACTGCAACACCTGTTGCTAATCCGTTACTATTTCGGGTGAATTGAATAGCTGTATTATCAGGATCGAAACTAAAGCTAAAACCACCAATCTGTCCGAATTGTCCGGGAGTTGCACCTTGTCTCCACTGTGCCACAAAATGCTCTGCTAAATCTTTGATACCTTGAGCAGAAATATTGGCTACGGATAGCGTATTGTCAAAACGCAAGGAGTTGGATATGTCTAATTCAGAAATGTCACCTTCTTCTTTACCCACCGCCAGATTAGCTTGGGGAGGTAGTTGAATTAACTCGTTTGTGCCACCTTCAATGTAGGAAACACCGATTTGATCACGGATACCACCGCCATTTTTCACGGAAATATCAATGTCAAAGCCATATTGGTCGGCATTTCAAACGGTTGCATCGGCGGGTTAGTCACCTCATTTGGGTTTTTTCGGTTCTCACACTGCCACGCAATCCGTTAAGATAAACTTTAGTATTACCGAAAATTGTGCCGTCTGAAGAATTGATAAAGTTTCCTACATTCTCGACAACTGCTACTATTTCAGGGTTAGCTAATTCTTTTACTTGCTCAAAAGTAGTGATACTCTGTTCATAAAGTCGATCAACTCCAGCAATATCTGTGGCAAAAGTACCACTATCATCACCAATTTTGATAATTTTACCATCAGGATCAAATTCTACAATTAACTGCCCTAAGTAACGATAATTAGCACCTGTATTGATTAAATAAACGTCATTACCATCAGCATCTTGGAAAACTTGAGGATAAGGTTGCAATAACTCAGGAGGAGTTTGAATTTCATCTTGACGGAGAGGATCATCTGTATTGCTCATGACACGATGAGAACCACCACCCATGATAATATCCACATTACTGAGTTTAGTGGCTAAAGCCTGTTCCATCTCAAACTGTTGTAAGTGAGTCATCAAGACAATTTTATTGATCCCTTGTGCTACTAACTCATCCACGAAGGGTTGAATATTCGCTGCTAAAAGTTGGGCGTTAACCTCAATATCTGTACTGGTGGGATTGGTTAACATGGTGATACCACCGATATTGGCAATACTGGGGAGATAAGGCACTACTGCACCGATAACCCCGACTGGTTCACCATTGACATCGATTACTACACTTTGAGTTAAGCTATGGGGTAAAGGATCTTCTCCTGCTGGTTTAACCAAGTTTTTGAGATTGGAACTATCGGTAGAATAGTTGAGATTAGTGGCTAAATAAGGGAAATTAGCACCTGTAAAACCAGTATTGGGATCAATTCCAACTCCTTTAAGATTAGCATTAGGAGCGATCGCATTATAAAAAGCAGAAGTTCCAGCGTCAAATTCATGATTACCAACGGCGGCGGCATCCCAACCTAAAGCATTTTGAATTAAGATGTCTGCAATGCCTTGTTGTCCATAAATATCAAGACTAGCATTAAAGAAAGGTCCAGCAATGAATAAATCTCCCGAAGCAAGTTTTAAGGTATTGTCATATCTCGCATCAAGGGCATTCATTACCGCAGAAAAACCGATGGCATCTTGTAAGGCGGGAATACCTGCTTCTTGATCTGATGCGTGGAGAATTTGTAAGGTGAAAGTAGGATTAGTATTTCTCAAAAAGGCTAATTGCCCACCTTCCACTAAACCTTCTCTGGCAATAATACCATCTCGAAGGGAATGAGCTTGGACATCAAACAGAAACAACGAACCAGGAGTTTCATCGAATAAGCGAGAAACATCAATGATACCCGAAGATTCCCAGTTACCAATATCCTTAGGTGCAGAATCCGTTTGCCCTTGGGGTACGGCAGATCGATCGATCTGAGCAACACGAGTTAATATACCTGTTCTCGGATTTAATTCCCAGATAGATGCTTCTTCTCCCGAAGTTAAACCAAATTGGTTAAAGGATTTATCTTCTTGAATGTAGATTAAACCATTATCCGCCCAGTCTAAATTATCGGGACTGCGTAAACCAAAATCAGAACCTGCAAATTGACCAGCCCCTGCATCATCTCCGTCATAAAGTATATCCACTTGAGCGGTGATATTGTTTAAATTGCTAAAATCCACATCAATTTTATAGGTTGTACCCCAACTATCACTAGGAAATAGACTATCACGACCGGTGGATGCTAAGACTGCGATCGTACCGTCATAAGGACTGGTAGCCACATCTTCGGGACGAGAAAAACGGAAGCCTCCTGCCACATTAAAAGCAAGAGAATCTTGTTTGGCTTGGGTGGCAAAGCCTAATGCGTCATATTCCCCATTTCTGGCTAAATCGGGGCGATAATAGTCAATTTCGACAAAACGTCCTGAACGTCCTTGATTTGTGCCATTGAATTGTTCAGGAGTAGTTTCTCCGCTATCGGCAACCCAGACATAGAGTTTTCCTTGGGCTAAACCGTTACGCACGAGAATATCAGCACCTTCTCCTTGTCCTTTTTCCCCTATGTATAGTAATAAGGGAGCACCACCTCGATCGTCGCCGATTAATAAAGCAATTTTGTCGGTAGTACCAGTATCTAATTCTGTAACATTTTCCCAAGCTGCACGTCCCATCGAAGGTACAGCATAGAGGGTTTTTGTGACAGGATCTAAGACAAATTCTGTACCGCCATCGGTTTCTTCTCCCATGAAGAATAAACTATCTACTAAACCACGTCCTTGCCCAAACTGATTAGCTTTGATATATTGAGCAGAACAAAAGCGGTTAATACCGTTAAATTCCAAATCACTGGCTTCGTCCACTACTTCCCCAACACGGTTAATAATGGTATTGTAGGCTAATCCAGTACCTTCTAACTCACGGGTATTTTTATTGATGTCAAAAAAACTAACACGAGCCCCTGTTAATTTAGTACCATTAGCAAGGGTGTAGGTATAACCAGCATTGGGCGTTAATTCATGGTTAGCTAAGACTCTGATGGTGTCTTCATCGAAGGCGAATGCACCTAAACCATCGAGGATACCGGGGGGGATGTAATAACCTTGACTATCTTCAAAAAGTTGTCCTATGTTGAATACTGGATTTGTTTCAAATTTTCCTAAACCTTTCATCTGTGCCGGTTGATTAGGAGGAGTAAATCCCGTCTCTATTTCAAAAATGTTGGTAGTGTTGCTAATTTCGTTAGAGACGATCAGCAAGGGTTTACCGTTAGGGCTATCTTTTGCACTGATAAAGATTAATCCTTCCGGTCCAGCATCTGTCAAGTTAGTTTCAGGATCTTGTTCAAAGTCACGGGTGTTAATATACTGAACAAATTCAGGAGTCTGAGGATTGGTAACGTTATAAACCATTACCCCACCGATACGCTCTAAACCGATAAAAGCATAAGTTTGTCCTCTGATTGAACCAACTGTTACTCCTTCTGGTTCAGGTCCTTTGTTATCACTACGATCGTCAAAATTATTGTTGGAGTTACTAGCGTTGAAATAGTTGGGAAAGGCTTGAGCGGTAATGCGTTCTAAATCGTCTCCACTATCGAAAACCAAATTTCCGTTACTATCCCAAATACTAAAAGAGCGACTGCCAAAGGCATAAATTTCGTCAAAATCTCCATCTCCATCGGTATCACCTAACGTATTTGTTACGGTTAAGCGTCCTAAATTAGTATTTTGTTTTAATTCATCGGCATTAGGGAAGGCAACGGGATCTAAAATATAACGAGAGTTACCTACTCGGATTTCTTCATTGTAAATATCCCCCTCGTCGAAACCATCTATAAGACCGTCACCAGTGGGGCGAACTCTTGCGTCTCCTTCGTTAGCGGTGATGTAATAAGTTTTACCATTGACGGAATAAGAGGCGATCGCATCTGGTAAATACATACCAAAAACTGGCACGTTACGAATATTAATGGTATTATCTCGATCGCTTGGATCAATACCGTTAGACTGGACTTGGACAATGCCTAAAGTTATGGGTTCAGGGGTATAATCAGCATTGAGGGTAAATGTACCATCACCGTTAAGAGTAATTCCCGCTACACGAAAATCATTATCGTTGATAACTGCGATCGTATTATCGCCCATGTAGGCTAAACCTTCCACTTTCTCTACGGTGTTATAACCCGCTTGATTGAGATCAACATAGAGATTTTTCTTAACAAGATTAATGCCCTGAATAGTCAATTCTTGGGGAGTCATTTGATCAACGGTTTTCAAGACTCCATTCCCTAAGTCGATGGGTGCAGATTTGTTGGTAATATTGGTTGCACCATCTAAACTAAAGCGATAGACTTTCTTTTCAATATTACCACTAGGATCGCTGTCGATCGCATCATCGTCTCTTTCAACGACTAAAAACTCACCATTACCGATATATACCGCATCCCCAATTTTATCAGGGCGAGTGTTTCCTTCTGTACCCAAATTCGGGTTATCTAAACGGTAGAGATATTCAGCAGTAGTAGTTTGGGTTTCAAGGTCAAATTCAACGATGCGAATGTTATTTAAACCGTTTAACGTGCCATTGCTGAGGGTATCAGGGTTACGAATCGGGCTTTGAACAAAGGCGTATAATTTGTTATTCTCAATATCTAAAGCAACCGCTTCAAAACCTCTGTTTTGTCTTCTTTGAGCAATAACCGCAGGTAAGGTTTCAATACCAAAGTCTCCCTCACTACCTCCTGCTGCTACTCCCGTGCCTTCCGGTACAAATCGATCGATCAAAGTACCATCGGTATTAAAATGATAAATCCCAGGGCGGTATTCGTCCACCATCCAGAAAGTGCCATCCTCAGCAACTACGATGCCTTCTAAATCTGCACCAAAAGTATCGAGACGAGTAATAACATTATTGTTTAAGTCAACGGGAATTTCATCATTATAAGGGGTGTTACCCGTACCATTGAGAATACTGATATTGGGTAAACCGCTAATAGGAGTGCCATCGGCTTGTTTGATACTAATTCTATCCGTAATAGTAATTTCCCCAGTGGCTTGATTTAACTCAAAGCGTACTATTTCAGGGCTAAAGTCTGGCAGTAAAAAAGGTCGTAAACTTCCTGTGGGTTCACCATTAGGCCCTCGATCAGTATGGGTGATAAACTTTAATTTACCATCGGCGGTTTTGCCTTCAAAAAATAAACCGGAGAAACCTCCTAATAAAATTTCTTGCCCTCCGATAGTTGTACCAATGACGGGTAAATCATCAATTTCGTAGGTTTCTAATGTGCTAGAGTTAACACTATGATCTTTAAAGCCTAAAGGGACAATACTTTCAACAATAGCAGTGGCAATATCCACAATGGCGATCGCATTATTTTCTTGTAACGTTACCCATGCCTTACTACCATTTCCAGAAAAAGTGATATACTCAGGCTCAACATCTTGGGCGACAGTGGCATTGGGGCCAAAAATACGCACTCCAGAGGAACGAAGTTGATCAATTTGACGATTAAAAGCGGTAAAGGTAGCCTCTTGTACTGTGGCGTTAGCTACTCCACTGCTTAAATCAATAATACTGACTGAACCTTCTGGGTCAAAGGTATAATTTTCATTAGGTTCACCTTCATTAGCACTTAATACCTTAGTACCATCAGGGGTAAAAGTCACCATATCAGGAAGAAAACCAACAGTTTGCTTACCTAAAAATGCTCCTGTTGTACTATTAAAAAACTGAACTTCACCCCTAGCTTGATTACCTGTAGCAGTTTTCACTATAGCTAAGGCAACGGCAACGATTCCTTCACTAACAGTACCTTTTTTACCTACCGCAACGCTATTGGGTACTAATTTAAAACCATCGCCTATACCTTGAGTGTTAAAGGGTAAATCGCCAATTTTCGTAATATTACTGGTGTTACTCAAATTCAGGATTTCTACCACATTTCCTGCCACCACAAATAGTTGTTTACTGATAGCATCGAATGCGGGGATTTCAGCACCATTTTCACTGGCATATCTACCAATGAGACTAAGATTAATGTCCATAGTTAACTTTTAACGATATTGATTAAAAAATGATGTTTTACGAACAAACACCCTATAGATTAATAGTCGTAAGTTAAATCAAGATTAAGTTTTCATTAAGGATTAACAATCCTATCAAAAAAAGATTAACACCAGAGATTTAGAGCTAATTGTTGGTTATTTTCTAAATCAGAATAAGGTAGATAATTAGTAATTAATAACTCTTTGCCTTCCTTTGTTTTACCTTCAACTAAAAAAAACTTAATCTTATGTTAATTTCTGAGAAAAAAACGGTTCAATCGAGTTTTTAAAAATTATATTTGAATCATAGTATTTTTATAAAAATCAGGAGACGGTGAACCTCTTAATAAACCTTCTACGCTAATATCTTCGTCTATTTCTTCCCAATGAATACCGTAACCACCACCACAAATTTCCCATTTATTTAATTGTTCAATATTAGCATTTAATAAACGAGGATACCAAACTAAAGGTACTTTTATCGTTCTTCCATCCATTATTTCTACGGATAAATTATCTTCATCAATTAAAACATTTTTAACTCTTATATCAGGAAAAATATTCATACCATACCTCTAAAAATTTTGTTTGATTTTCTTCTACTATTGACTGAATTTTTCTTAATTCTTTACTCGAAAATCCGATATTTCGTGCTAAAAAAATAGATGATAACCAGAATTTTGCTGATAAGTTATCTTTATCAACGTGAATATGCGGTGGTTCATTTGGTTCATGACTATAAAAATAAAAACGATACCCTTTATATCTTAATACTGTAGGCATTTACTGCAAACAAAAAACACTTGTTCTATTCTAAACTATAATATTTTTCAGAACATCTCAAGTTATAAATCGATCAACCTTCAACTTAAAAAAACTTAATCTTATGTTAAATTTCTGACAAAACATAGAGAGAAAATCCGTTAATCTTCCTATACTATGTAAATAAACGAGTTAAAGAGAAAAAAGAGCTAGACTTAATAATTTCTTTATATTTCAGCCATAAACACCAACAATTTAGGAAGCAATCATGACTTATAGTTTAATTCCAAAAAAACAAGGATTATACGATCCACAAAATGAACACGATGCCTGTGGTGTGGGTTTCGTGGTGCATAAATACGGGAAAAAATCCCATGATACAGTACAACAAGCTCTAACTATTTTAATCAATTTAGACCATAGAGGCGGTTGTGGTGCAGAGCCTAACACTGGAGATGGTGCAGGAATTTTAATGCAGTTACCCCATGAATTTATGAGCAAAGAAGCCCAGAAATTAGGTTTTGCTTTGCCTGAAGTGGGTAACTATGCTGTTGGCATGATGTTTACTTCCCCTAAAGAAGACGTGAGATTGAAAGCGAGAGCGTTATTTGAGCAAGTTGTCGCTGAAGAAGGGCAAAAAGTCTTAGGTTGGCGCGATGTGCCTACAGATAACTCAGATTTGGGTAAAAGTGCCTTAATTTGTGAGCCTTATGTACAACAGGTTTTTATCGCTAAAAATCCTAATCTCACTGATAATCTCGCCTTTGAGCGTAAATTGTTTGTCATTAGAAAGCGATCGCACGCAGTCATAAAAGCAAGTAATATTGATGTTTATTGGTATCCTGCCACCATTTCTAGCCGTACTATTGTTTATAAAGGAATGTTGCGCCCTGAGCAAGTAGGCAAATATTACCTTGATTTGAATAACCCTGAATTGCAAACAGCCCTCGCCTTAGTGCATTCTCGTTTTAGTACAAACACATTTCCAAGTTGGGAACGTGCGCACCCTTACCGCTACATCACCCATAACGGGGAAATTAACACCCTGCGAGGCAATACTAATTGGATGCACGCGCGTCAAGCCTTATTTCAATCCGAGTTATTCGGCGAAGATATGGCAAAAATTCAGCCTATAATCAACATGGAAGGTAGTGATTCCCTTATCTTTGACAATGCCTTAGAAATGTTGGTATTAAGTGGGCGCTCTTTACCCCATGCGGTGATGATGATGATTCCTGAGCCTTGGAGTGGACATGAATCCATGAATGCTGAAAAACGAGCATTCTATCAATATCATTCCTGTTTAATCGAGCCTTGGGATGGGCCAGCTTCGATCGCATTCACTGATGGTAAGCAAATTGGCGCTATACTCGATCGTAACGGATTACGTCCATCACGCTACACCGTCACTAAAGATGGATTAGTTATCATGGCATCGGAAGCAGGAGTGTTGCCCATTGAGCCAGAAAGAGTAGAATCGAAAGGAAGATTGCAACCAGGGCAGATGTTTTTAGTAGATATGGAAGCAGGGCGCATCGTTGCCGATGAGGAAGTAAAGCAACCCATTATCACCCAAAAGCCTTATCAACAATGGTTAGATCAACATTTATACACTTTAGATAAATTACCAACCCCCTGTGTGGAACAGGCTTCTAGCCTATATAATGATTTAATGCCCTTACAACAAGCCTTTGGATACACCTTTGAAGACTTGCGGATGTTGCTATTACCAATGGCACAAACAGGGGTTGAATCAGTGGGGGCAATGGGCATCGATACCCCTTTAGCAGTGTTAAGCGATCGCCCTAAATTATTGTATGATTACTTTAAACAACTTTTTGCACAGGTAACTAATCCTCCTATTGATTCCATCAGAGAAGCGATTATTACTTCCGCAGAAACCACCATCGGTAGAGAAGGAAATTTACTCAACCCTCAACCCGAAAGTTGTCACCTTATCGCCCTTAAAACTCCTGTTATCACTAATGAAGAATTGGCGAAACTGAAAAATTTAAACAGTGACGGTTTTAAAGCTCATACTATCTCAATTCTTTTCAACCCCAAAGATGGAGTAAAAGGGTTAGAAGATGCCTTACAAGCGATTTTCAATCAAGCTGATAAAGCAATTAAAGACGGATGCACCCACTTGATTTTAAGTGATCGAGGAGTAGATTATAACAACGCACCTATCCCAGCATTATTAGCAGTAGCGGGGTTACACCATCATCTCATCCGTAACGGCACTCGTACCCTTGTAGGCTTAATTTTAGAATCCGCCGAGCCAAAAGAAGTACATCATTTCGCCCTATTATTAGGCTATGGTTGCGGTGCAATTAATCCTTACTTGGCTTATGAAACCCTGAATCAGATGATTGAAGAGAATTTGTTAACAGGAGTTGACTATGATACTGCCGTCTATAACTACATCAAATCTATTACCAAAGGAGTAATTAAAATTGCTGCCAAGATTGGTATTTCTACCATTCAAAGCTATCGAGGTGCTCAAATTTTTGAGGCGGTAGGCTTAAATCAAAGTGTTATTGACAAATATTTTACCCGTACCGCTTCCCGTTTACAAGGAGTTGATTTAGAAGTCATCGCCAAAGAAACGATTATGCGTCATAGTCACGCCTTCCCTGACAGACAAGTTAACGGGCATACCCTTGATGTGGGGGGAGAATATCAGTGGCGCAAAGATGGTGAATCTCACCTATTTAACCCTCAAACTATCCATACCTTACAACAGGCAGTGCAACTGGGAGATTATCAATTATTTAAGAAGTATTCCCAGATGATTAATGATCACGGTAAGCACTTCTTCCGTTTGCGTGACTTATTGGAGTTTAAACAACGGGAATCTATCCCCATTGAAGAAGTTGAGCCTATTGAAAACATCATGAAGCGCTTTAAAACAGGTGCAATGAGTTACGGTTCGATTTCTAAAGAAGCCCATGAGTCCTTAGCGATCGCCATGAATCGCATCGGAGGTAAATCCAACACAGGGGAAGGTGGGGAAGACCCAGAGCGCTATACTTGGACAAACTCAGGAGGAGACTCGAAAAATAGTGCAATTAAACAGGTAGCTAGTGGGCGTTTTGGCGTTAATAGCTTATACCTCTCCCAAGCCAAAGAGATTCAAATTAAAATGGCACAGGGTGCAAAACCGGGGGAAGGTGGACAATTACCGGGTAAAAAAGTTTATCCTTGGATTGCTAAGGTGCGTTATTCTACTCCCGGGGTGGGTTTAATTTCTCCTCCTCCTCACCACGACATCTATTCCATTGAAGATTTAGCAGAGTTAATCCATGACTTGAAAAATGCTAATCGTGACGCAAGAATTAACGTCAAATTAGTATCAGAAGTGGGAGTCGGCACAATTGCCTCTGGAGTTGCCAAAGCCAAAGCTGATGTAGTCTTAATCTCAGGTTATGACGGAGGCACAGGTGCTTCTCCTCGCACATCTATTAAACACGCAGGACTACCGTGGGAATTAGGATTAGCAGAAACTCACCAAACTCTGTTATTAAATAACCTCCGCAGTCGCATTGTGGTAGAAACAGACGGACAAATGAAAACAGGGCGAGATGTAATAGTTGCCGCCTTACTTGGTGCTGAAGAATTTGGTTTTGCCACTGCACCCCTTGTCACTTTAGGCTGTATCATGATGCGTGTGTGTCATCTAAATACCTGCCCTGTGGGAGTGGCTACCCAAAACCCCGATCTTCGTGCTAAATTTACAGGTGATCCTGCTTATACTGTCAATTTCATGAAGTTTATC
Source organism: Geminocystis sp. GBBB08 (assembly GCF_016743215.1). Taxonomy (GTDB): domain Bacteria; phylum Cyanobacteriota; class Cyanobacteriia; order Cyanobacteriales; family Cyanobacteriaceae; genus Geminocystis. The sequence continues at coordinate 3,863 of NZ_VRZC01000094.1, read as the reverse complement.
GCTGAAGAAATGCGAGAAATTATGGCAGAATTAGGCTTCCGCACTGTTGATGAGATGATAGGTCGTACTGATGTATTAGAACCGAAAAAAGCGATCGATCATTGGAAGGCTAAAGGTATCGATATTGCACCTATCCTTTATCAGCCTGAAGTTGATCCTAGTGTTGGGCGTTATTGTACCACGAAACAAGATCACGGTTTAGATCAATCCCTCGATATAACTACTTTATTGGATTTATGTAAAGGTGCGATCGAACATGGTGAGAAAGTAAAAGCTACCTTACCCATTAAAAACATTAACCGAGTAGTAGGCACAATCTTAGGTAACGAAATTACTAAGAAACACTGGGAAGGCTTACCAGAATATACCGTGCATTTACATTTTGACGGTAGTGCAGGGCAAAGTTTAGGGGCATTTGTACCAAAGGGAGTTACGATCGAATTAGAAGGAGACGCTAACGACTATATCGGTAAAGGGTTAAGCGGAGGCAAAATCATTGTCTATCCTGACAAAAAATCTACTTTTCCGGCCGATCAAAATATCATTGTCGGTAACGTTTGCCTTTACGGTGCAACCAGTGGAGAAGCCTATATTTCTGGTATTGCTGGGGAACGTTTTTGTGTTCGTAACTCTGGTGTAAGTGCGATCGTTGAGGGAGTCGGAGATCACGGTTGCGAATATATGACAGGCGGACGAGTGGTAATTCTTGGCTCAACTGGACGTAATTTTGCTGCCGGTATGAGTGGAGGAGTTGCCTATATCTTCGATGAGAAGGGCGATTTTGCTTCTCATTGCAACACGGAAATGGTAGGTTTAGAAACCCTCGATGATGCCTCAGAAATTGCGGAATTGAAACAATTAATTACCAAACATTTTGAATTTACTAATAGTAAAAAAGCCCAAAAAATTCTCACTAATTGGGAAGAAAATATCGGTAAATTTGTGAAGGTAATGCCTCGTGATTATAAACGAGTTTTAGAAGCATTAAAAGAGGCAATTAATTCTGGTTTAAGCGGAGATGAAGCATTGAATGCAGCATTTGAAGCCAACGCTCAAGATGTAGCCAGAGTCGGAGGAAGTTAATTAATCAATTGACTTTTAATTAATTTTATAGTGGGTTAATAGCCCACTTTTTATATAATTAAAGTCAAATAATTAAGATAAAGATTTAATGATAAAATCAAAATAACTCACAATTTCTTGAATTAAATGCTCAAAAACTGAATCATTAAAATATTCTTGTTTTTTTAACTCTTTATTATGTTTCAAAAAATCAATAGTTGATTCTTTTAATTTTTCTACTCCAATAATTATCAAATAGCAAGGAATATCTAATGCGGTATAAGTTTCTTTTAACTCATGACAGCAAGTCTGTAAAATAGTTCCGTCTCCAGCCAAAAAAGCATAAGTAAGATATTTGAGAAGATAATTAATTTCTCGCAAGTGCAAAGCCATTTTGCGACAATAAAATACAGAATGATCTGATACAATATTTTGTAAATGTTTTTTATACAAAACTGGTATAGAATTATTAATAATCTTAGGAGTGCTTACCGTAATAAGTAGTGAAATTTCTAATTTTATTTTACTTGTGTATAAAAATCTTTTCATTTGATCTAGGGCATTTTTGGTCAAATATTCATCGAGATTTACTTTGTTTACAGTGCTTTCCAATGATTTTATATTCATGTCAAGAACAGACATTATAGGGATTGAAGTAATGCCAAATTTTTGAGAATATTCACTTACTATCCCATCAAAATTTTCAGCAATAGCACAACTCAATTCTACTGCTGACTCACAATTTATTAAATCAAACTTTCTTGCTTTATTGAGTATATCTTCATCTACTTTAAAAACTTTAAATTTATATTTATTTTGTAATTGATTTATGATTAAATCTTCTGCATTAATTTTATTTTTTGTAGCAAGTTTACTCGAAATTTTAGCTATTTTTTCTAAACCAATATCAGTAATATATGCTTCTATATTTTCACTAACAGAAATAAGTTTAAATAAATTTTTCGCTTTTTCTACAAACTTGCTTCGCTGTAAGAATCTTTCCAATACTAAATCAGCATCAACCAATACTCGCATTCTCTATTTAACTTCTCCTCTCCGATAATCAAGAGTTTCAATGAATTCGGTTTCTACGGATTCAATACCAAGCTCATCAATTAATTCTTGTCCATCATCAAGATAATTATTATCAGGAATTATTTTGCTTTGACATAATTCTATTTCTCTGTTAATTCTAGCAATAATTTCTTCCTTTTCTTCTAAATCTTTGATATTTTCAAATATTGCTAAAGACTTCTTTAAACTTTGTTTTGCTAGTTCATATTCTCCTGTTTCATATAAATCTCCAGCAAAGTCTTCCCAAGATTGAGCAGCTATTATAGAATTACCACTTTCCTGATAATAATTAGCATTTTGTTCTTGAAATTTCATTGCTTGAATATAGTTTTTATTTTCTTTTAATAAATTTTGTGATTCACTTTGGAGATTTAAACCTTGAGTAAATAAATTTTGTGATTCACTTTGGAGATTTAAACCTTGAGTAAATAAATTTTGTTGTTTAACTTCTTCTTGATTAACAATTTCTAAAATTTCACTAGCTAAAATCCAATCTTGATAAACAATTCTTAATTCATAATCCTTTTCTTGCCAATCATCAGGAATATAAAAAGAGAGAGTATTTTGCTTCGGAAATTTAATGGATTTTTCAACGAGACACTCATTTTCTTCCGAAATAATTTTCAGAGTTAAATCATAATCCTCATTTAGTTCATTTTCAGAGTCAACTAATGTAGAACCAAGTATTCCGGGTATAAAAAAAGTTAAATATTTTGGCTTATTCTCGCTCATATACTGATCGTGTTTATTCTTGCGGGTGTAAATAAATTATAGGATAATAATCTTTTGCTTCAGCAATTACTTTTGAAATATGTAAAAGAGAGAAATATTAAACTATTTGGAAGACAAAAAAAATAAGGAAGAATTAAATAATAATGGTATTGTCAGAATGATAAGAGGATATTTTTATGAAATGAGTTGCGTTATCCAAGAATGTTATAGAACCCATTTGATATTTATACCTGTAACTAAGGTAATCAAAGGCTTTAACGAGATTAAAGCATTTCTCTTGAAATCATGACTATATAATCATTCTAAAAAAGATACCAAATAGGCTCTATACCAAGAGTTTCCGCCGTTTTGTGGCGTTTACCTAAATCCCTTACTCTGACTGTTTTTGAAGCTGTTTTTGCCCCAAAATTTTTCAAAGTACCGTTATATGATTTAAAGTCGTTTTAGTAGCGGTCATTATCAGTTATGATTCATTATTGATAATGGTTTCCGTCTTTTTGTTTCCCTAAAAATTTTTACTATTTTTTTTCATTTTTCCTTTGACAGTTTTTGTTACCGTATTACGAATTTAAGATGATTTTAAGATCGATCGTCTTATATTGTTCTCAAGCTCAAAATAAGTAAGTAGGCAAAATTAATTGTATGTTTACTTTATGAAAGACAGAAGATAATAAGCAATAGGCAACAAAGATTGTATGTTATTTTAATTAATTTAAAAATTCACAATCTATTTTGCACGAGTACTTAAGATCGATCAAACTTCTCCTCAAAACCGACTAATCATCCATCCTGCCTGATTCCCTATCTTTCCAGTTCGGGTAAAAATGAATGCTCCCCTAATCCATGTTTTACCGAATGGTTTAGTACCCACTAGGCTTTGTACTTCTTTGGTGCTGAGTATATATCCCCTTTCCACTGCTAGATCTAATTTCTCCCAATGACTGATAGGGTTAATGGGTATCATTCTTTCCACTACTTCTTCTACTCTCCCCATC
>NZ_VRZC01000093.1 GCF_016743215.1 Geminocystis sp. GBBB08 | reverse complement strand
ATAGAACCCATTTGGTATCTTTTTTAGAAGAATTACATAGTAATGATTTGAGAATAAATGCTTTAATCTCGTCAAAACCTTTTGTTATTTCGGTTACAGATGTAAATATCAAATGGGTTCTATAAAGGGTTAAGGGGTTTCATCAATTAAATCAAATAATCCAACGAGTATTTACATAACTGATAAAAACACCAAAAATTGTCGGCGATACCTCTAACTTTTACTCAAAATAGCGATTAATAATTTACGTTGGTATGGCTTCCCCTGGACGTAATTTTGCCCATTTTCCCATTTCTTCGATGAAACTATCACAACCGACTACATCCCATTCCGTTTCGATATAGTCATCTTTTGTGCGAATATTCACATTTATACAAGGTTGTAATGGTTCAAAATCAGGGTTTTCTGTTAAATGGAGTTGTTGATGTTGAGCTTCTACAGCAAAATAAGTGTTGCATCGATCTACATACAGACAGTTAATACATATACACATAATCTACTTTCCTCTTAACTTATCTTATTTGCTAATGTAGCTTAATTTTTTTGGTTCTGAACAGATTTTACTTTTGGCAAATTTATTTTGAAAAATTTTTTAAATATGAAGAAATGTAACCAACTTTGACAGGCTGTCATTTGACAAGATAAAACAAATTGAGGAAGATCATCTATGAGAATCATTGAAAACTATTCAGACCTTAAAAATGAAAAAAATTATTAGCTTACTATTGTTATTAATTACTGTTGCAACTTTAAGTTTTTCTTCCCCCGCATTAGCAGGAGATGCTGCAAAAGGTGCCGCTATTTTTAGTGCTAATTGTGCATCTTGTCACATGGGAGGCAAAAACGTCGTTAATGCGACAAAAACTTTACAAAAAGCTGATTTAGAAAAATACGGAATGTATGATTTAGATAGTATTAAAACTCAAGTTACTAAAGGAAAAGGTGCAATGCCTTCATTTAGTGGACGTTTAACCGCATTACAAATTGAAGATGTTGCTACTTATGTTCTTTCTCAAGCCGATAATGGTTGGAAAAAATAATTAAGAATTGAGAATAGACAATTAACAAATAACAATTTTTGACTTTTGGTTTTTTCTTCCGATACAATATGTGAGAGTAAAAAAAATCTAAATTAGTCAATGTCAGATTTAAAAGCCGAATTACAAAAACAAATAGCCGAGATGAATTGGAAAGATTTAATTCCTCACGCTCAACGAGATGCTTTAATTGTTGTTGATCAAAATTTAGATTTAATTGAAGTGGGTTACGCTATCGCCCAAGATAAAACAAATTTAGTACAAAATTGGATTAGTGAACAGTTGATTCAAAAACCTTCTTCTCAACAATTAAGTTTATGGAATAGTGATCCTAACCATAGGTTTTATACTATTATTGTGCAACCTTTTGTTTTAATTTCTCTTTCTGTTTAAAGCCAACTTTTTTCCTCATTATTGATAATTTTTTGGGAAAATTTCTTGATTATCTTCTTTATTGCTTATTGATTATTAATAGGTAATAGTTGATAATTAAAAGAAGTATAACCCTATAAATTAAACCAAATATGTCTAATTTTCTCTTAGAAATTGGAACAGAAGAACTACCAGCAGATTTTATTAATAGTGCGATTAGTCAGTGGCAACATAAAATTAAACAAAATTTAAAGGATGAATTTTTACACCCTAGTAAAATTAACATTTATGGCACTCCTCGACGTTTAGGGATGTTAATTGAAGGTTTAGAGGATCAACAACCCGATAGAGATGAAGAGATAAAAGGCCCTCCTATTTCTACAGCTTTTAAAGATGGTAAACCGACTCCAGCAGCAGAAGGTTTTGCCCGGAAACAAGGGGTTTCTGTCACTGATTTTCAGGTTAAAGCTACGGATAAAGGGGAATTTATTTTTATTAATAAAAAAACTGTTGGTAAGCAAACTACTGCTATTTTACAAAAGTTAATTCCTCAATGGATTACGGGGTTAGAGGGTAGAAGGTTTATGCGTTGGGCAGATGGTGATTTACGCTTTCCGCGCCCTATTCGTAGTCTTATTTCTCTTTGGAATCAGGATATTTTACCTGTGGAGTTGGTAAACGGTTCAACTACTTTAAAAAGTGATCGCTTTACATCTGGTCATCGTATTTTACACCCGAATCGAGTAACTATTTCATCGGCAAATAATTATATTGCGTCTTTAGAAAAAGCATTCGTATTAGTGGATGTAAAACACCGCATTCAGAAAATTGAAGGAGAAATCAAGGTTTTAGCAGATACGGTGGGAGGAAAAGCGGAAATTTATCCTGATTTATTGGCTGAAGTTACTAATTTAGTAGAATATCCCACGGCGGTTTTAGGTAAATTTGAGCCTGATTTTTTAAAGTTACCTTCGGAAGTCATTATAACGGTAATGGTTAAACATCAGCGTTATTTCCCCATCAAAGACGAAAAAGGAGATTTAATGCCTTACTTTATCACTATTTCTAACGGAGATCCCCAAAAATCTGATATTATCGCTACAGGAAATGCAAAAGTAATTCGAGCTCGTTTAGCAGATGCACAATTTTTTTATCAAGCTGATTGTGACGAACATTTAGAGACTTATTTACCTCAGTTAGAAACCGTTACTTTTCAAGAAGATTTAGGTTCAATGCACGATAAAGTTAATCGTATTATTGCCATTAGTCAACAAATTGCTGAACAATTGAACTTAAATGAGTTACAACGTACGGAAATTGATAGTACGGCTTCTTTATGTAAAGCAGATTTAGTTACTCAAATGGTATATGAATTTCCTGAATTACAAGGCATTATGGGGGAAAAATATGCCTTAGTTAGTGGTGAATCGGCAACCGTGGCTAAAGGTATTTTTGAACATTATTTACCGAGAAATGCCGGAGATATTTTACCTGAAACTTTAAACGGGCAAGTTGTTGGTATTAGCGATCGCCTTGACACGATTGTGAGTATAATTGGTTTAGGAATGATGCCTAGTGGTTCAAGTGATCCTTTTGCCTTAAGAAGAGCTGCTAATGGTATTATTAATATTACATGGCATGGTAATCTCAATCTCAATTTGCATCAATTATTAAGTCAAGCCTGTGAAGAATTTGTCATAGCACATCCACAAAAAGAATCGCCTTTAAATATTATTAAAGAGTTTTTTATCCAAAGAATTAATACTCTTTTGCAAGATGAATTAAAGATTGATTATGACTTAGTAAATGCTGTATTAGGAGATAATGATTCTGAATATATAGAAAGGGCGTTAAACAACTTATTGGATGTAAGAGATCGGGCTTTATTTTTACAAGAAATTCGTAATAATGGTATTTTAACTCAAATTTATGAAACTATCAATCGTTCGACAAAATTAGGAGCTAAAGGTAGTTTAAATACTCAAGAATTAGAGCTTAAAAATGTGATTAATCCTGATTTATTTGAGTCTATTTCTGAAAGAGAATTTTATCAAGCCTTAGAAAAGTTAATTCCCATAACAAAACAAGTTAAAGCTGAAAGTAACTATCAATTATTAACGGATGCGTTATTAGAAATTAACCCTAAAGTTAGCAATTTTTTTGATGGTGAAAATAGTGTTTTAGTCATGGCAGAGAATGAACAAGTCAAAACTAATCGTCTCAATTTATTAGGGTTATTGCGCAATAATAGTCGTATTTTAGCAGATTTTGGGGCGATCGTTAAATAATCAATTAGTAAAAATTTAGAGAATGGGTGGGCATTACCTACCCTGAAATTTGCTTATTAATACTCAGATCTTGCACTAGTACAATAATACCAATGAAAACAAAACGGGAAAAATCAATTTTAGGAGTTTTAAAATCAATTCTGATTACTTTTCCCTCTTCTCTCTTCCCTTTTCCCTATCCTCATCGAGAATTGATGATAGAGATGCAAGATCTAAGTTAATATATAATTTTGTTTCGCCTTAAATATCATGAAAAATAGATTTATCATAAAATTAATCTTAACTTTTTTATGTCCCTTAATTTATACTTTTTCATCTCAAATAAAAGTTAGTTTTGCTGAAACTATTATTGCTCAAAATAATAATGGTGATCAAATATTAAAAAATGCCTTTAATAAAAAAATATCTAATATTCAAGTACAAGGGGAAGGAATTGTCATTAAATTATTAAAAGATGATTTGGAAGGGGGGAAACATCAAAGATTTATAGTTAAGTTAAATTCTGGACAAACTTTGTTAGTTGCTCATAATATTGATATTGCACCTCGTATTAATAGTTTAAAAAATGGTGATATAATCATTTTTTATGGAGAATATGAATGGAATTCTCAAGGCGGTGTAATTCATTGGACACATAGAGATCCTCAAGGAAAACATACTCATGGATGGCTAAAACACAAAGGAAAAATATATCAATAAAGTTTTTTTATAACTTAATTAGGGTTTGCTGTTAGGAATCAGAAAGCTATAAAAATCAATGGTTTTTACATAATACATTGCCCAAAAAATCCGCAGTTTTAGCAAGGGGTTTAAACCCTTTGTTTAGTTAAAAACTGGGTGTGTAAAATAGCTTTACATTTCTTTGCAGAGCTCGATATTGGGTTAAACCCCTTGTTTAGTTAAAAACTGGGTAAGTAATATGTGTCGTCAGACTCAAATTCTAAGAATAAAAACTATTAAAACTCTACCTTTGCATCTGTCAAAAATTCGGCATCAGTTTCAGGTATTTCACTAAAATCAATGTCTTCATCCTTGATATTGCTTAACAATTTAAGTTGTTCTTCTCTTGATATATTCATGATAAATTTTCCTTTGTTTACTACTAGTCAGACTAGCCAAAATAATCCTTTTCTTTATACTTATTTGAGTCCAAACAATCAATAAATAAATGCTTATCTCTATTTAACTATAGTTAAATAACGTACTTCTCCTCCATAATCTCTAGCATCTGATTTGGTTAAAACAGGATTCTTAAAAATTTCAATAGCAATGTTAAAGCTAATTTTATGCTTATCTAAATTTTTCAGATTATAGCCTTCCATTGACAATAACAAGCTCCTTTACTAATTTGAAGTGTTATTGAAAAAATTAAATTAATGCCGCAGCAGTAGTTGGAGAAGAAGCCATTTGTTCTAGTCTTTCTTGTTGATCTTGAGCAATACAAGCCTGTATCACATCCTCTATTTTTCCTTCTAAAATACTGGTTAAGTCAAAATTTCTTCCTAACCGATGATCCGTTGCACGATTGTCTTTATAGTTATAGGTGCGGATTTTTTCGGATCTTGCTCCTGTTCCTACTTGCGATCGCCTCATAGAAGTAACTTCATCTTGTTGCTCTTTAAGTTTAATTTCATAAAGTTTTGCCCGTAAAATTTGCATCGCCCGTTCACGGTTTTTTAATTGAGATCGTTCTTCCGTACAAAAAACTCGAATACCAGTTGGTTTATGAATTAAATCTACGGCGGTTTCTACTTTATTAACATTTTGCCCTCCAGCACCCCCTGATCGAGCTGTAGTTAACTCAATATCTTTTGGATCAATATGTACCTCAACATCATTTACTTCAGGCATAATAGCAACGGTAGCGGTAGATGTATGAACTCTTCCTCCTGCCTCCGTTAAAGGTACTCGTTGTACTCGATGTACTCCTGCTTCAAACTTCAGTTTACTATAGACACTATCGCCGGTAATTTCGAGAATGGCCTCCTTAAAACCCCCCATTTCCGCTGGAGATTCGCTTAAAAGTTTAACATTCCAATTTAAAGTTTCTGCATAACGGGAATACATCCGAACTAAATCACCAGCCCAAATACTTGCTTCATCACCTCCTGTACCAGCTCTAATTTCTAACATAATGTTTTTATCATCATTAGGATCCCGAGGCAATAATAAAACTTTGAGACGTTTTTCTAGTTCATCCATTTTCGCCTCTAATTCTTCAATTTCCATCCCAGCTAATTCTTTCATTTCAGGATCTGCGTTAGACTCTTTATAGATTTCTTTCGCACCTTTTAAATCTTCTTGTGCTTTTTGCCATTCCTGATAAGTAATAACTGTTTCCTCTAAAGAAGAACGCATTTTAGCAACTTTTTGCAATTCATCAGGATTGGTGGCAATATCAGGATCTCCTAATCGCCGAGTTAATTCCGTAAAAGTTGTTTCTACAGAGGTTAGTTTTTCTAATAAATATGATTCAGCCATGATAAATTTAAAATAATTAATATATATTTAAAGGATAGATTTCAAGATTACCTTATCAAGGTCATTAGGAATTAACAAAAGTTTTAAACCCCTTACTCAGAATTACTTACCTTCTCCTGCATGATAAGAACTGCGGACTAAAGGACTACTACGAACATGGGAAAATCCTAATAAATAGGCAATCTTTCCTAACTCCTCAAATTCAGCCGGTGTCCAATATTTTTCTACAGGTAAGTGTGCCAATGATGGACGTAAATATTGCCCCATAGTAAGGCGATCGCAATTTATTTTTCTTAAGTCTTCAAGAGTCTTGATAATTTCCTGTTTAGTTTCTCCTAATCCTAACATTAATCCTGATTTTGTAGGAATAGAAGGATCTAATTCTTTAACGGTAGCTAAAACCCTCAAGGAGCGATGATATTTTCCGCCTCGTCTTACAGAATTTTGTAATCTAGCTACGGTTTCTAAGTTGTGATTATAACAGGCGGGTTTAGCATTAATAATGGTTTTAATACTTTCCTTTTGTTGATTGATAGCATTTTTTCCAGTACCGAAATCAGGAGTTAATACCTCAATTTGTGTCTGAGGATTCATCAAACGAATAGCATCCATTACCTTCACAAACCAACTTGCACCACCATCTTTTAAATCATCCCTTGCTACGGAGGTTAAAACTACATATTTTAATTGTAATAAATTTACCGCTTCGGCTACTTTTCTTGGTTCATCTTCATCTAATGCCATCGGGGAATGCCCTTTATCTACTTGACAAAAAGCACAACTACGAGTACAAGTAGGACCCATTAACAAAAAAGTTGCCGTACCTTGACTATAACATTCTCCTCGATTAGGGCAACGTCCTTCCTCACAAATAGTATAAATTTGACGCTGTTTGATAATTTTTTGGACTTGAGAAATTTCTGACGCTTTTCCAATAGACGATCGTAACCAACTAGGAAGATTAAGGGAAGAAGATTCAGAGAAAGCAGTTTGAGTCATGGTAAAGAAGATAAAAACATCAGAAAATAAACATTTTTGATCATATTTTAATATACTAAATAAGATTAAGGTTTTTATTTTTTGCAAGGAGTTAAATTGTGGCAAATCACAAAATTTTAGTTATTGATGACAGTATGGTCATTAGAAGAACTGTAAAAGATATGTTGCCGCCGGGTAAATTTGATGTAGTGGAAGCCAAAGATGGACTCCAAGGCATGGAATTAATACATAGTAGTAACCCTAACTTAATTATGTTAGACTTCTTTTTACCGAAAATGAGCGGCTGGGAAGTTTATCAAGAAATACAAAAAAATCCTCAATTAAGGGCAATTCCTTTATTGTTAATGTCGGGAAGAAAAGATGAAGTGACGGACAAAATTCGTGAGCCTTTTGAATTTTTTTCTTTCTTAGAAAAACCCTTTGATCAAAAACAGTTGATTCAGGGTATTCGTGATTCTATGGAAAAATCGAAGAAATTAGCTCATTTAATAGATAGTAGTGCTGCTTCATCAAAAACCACTCAAGGCAGTACTGTTGGCAGTGCAGAAATTGAACAATTACAAGCTAGAGTAACCACCTTAGAGTCAGAAGTTACACAACTGAAAAAACAACTTAATCAACTTCTCTCATTTGTTAAGAAAAAATTACAGTAAATTAAATGCTAAAATGCCTAAGATTTTAATGACTAATCCAACTTCTTGCACTCATTCAAAATAAAATTAATTTAGAAAGGGAAATCATAAACTTTTATCATTATTATAAAATAATTTATTTCCCCTTCTCTTAATTTAATTTTGCAAGAATTTCACTATAAAAAATGCCAGATTATTTTTTTAAATATTGATGTTAATTATTAATCAATTTTTTTTTCTATTTAAAGTTTTATTTGTATCCACAGTTATCTCTATTTTAATAAAATATGGTTTAGATAACTCCTTAATTCAACAAGCAACCTATCTCGCCCCTATTATTATTTTTGCCCCTGTCATTATTATATTTATAACCTTAATTATCAGACAAAATATAAAAAATCAAAAAAAGGAATAAAAAACCAGAAATTAATTATTAACTATTCACTATAAATGATGAACTTTGCTAAATGGATTAGTTTCATTGTCCTGATAATTTCTATTTATATTCTTTGGCAAATAAGACAGATATTATTGTTAGCTTTAACTGCCGTTGTTTTCGCTTTAGCTTTAAATATTTTGGTCAAAAAATTAATGGATTTAGGGTTAAAACGAATTTATGGAATATTATTATCTATAGTAATATTATTTATCATAATAAGCCTATTTTTTTTAATATTAGTTCCTTCCCTTATTTTTCAATTTCAAGAATTATTTACCCTTGTACCTCAAGGTATTAATAAATTAATTTTAGAATTAGATAATATTAAATATCATCTTTCACCGGATTTAACAGATTCCTTACCAGATCTTGAAAAGATTTTAGTACAGTTACAGCCTCTATTCAATAACTTATATAAAAAAGGTTTTAATGTGGTTTTTAGTTTTTTAGGTGTTTTATTAAGTAGCCTATTATTACTAGCTTTAACTTTAATGATTTTAGCCGATCCTTTACCCTATAAACAAGGTTTTATTCGCTTATTTCCTAGTTTTTATCGTTCTCGAATTAATACTATTTTAAACCAAGCTCAAATTAGTATAGAAGAATGGTTAGCAGATACTTTTATTAAAATCATCAGCGTAATTATTTTAACTTTTTTCTGTTTATTAATTCTTCGTGTACCTTCAGTATCAGCTCAAGCATTATTAGCCGGAGTTTTAGCTTTTATCCCTTATATTGGTCCTAGTATTAGCGTTATTACTCCGATGGCGATCGCCTTTCTTTATTCATCTTGGATACCTTGGGTAATTTTGATTCTGTATATTGCTATTTATCAGATTACAGACAAAATAATCATCCCAAAACTTAGAAATAACAGAGTGATTTTAATATCAGCTAATGTTATCATTGGTGAAATAATTTTTGCTAACTTTTTAGGCTTACTAGGACTTTTTTTAGCCTTACCCCTAATAATTATTACCGAAATTTTAATCAAAGAAATTGTTATTAAAGATATTTTTGATAATTGGCAAATAACGGAGAATGAGTAATGAGTAAGAAAAATATTTTTTGTGAGTCTCCTAATCTGAAGCTCAAATTTCAGATAAAGTTGATACAATACGAAAGAAAAAGAATTAAGATTGATTATGGTAACAACAACCAGTTCTAGCAAATTATCTTTACAAACTAATAAGGTTATCAAAGAAATAAACTGGTCCTTATTAGCGTCTATTAGTTTTCATGGTTTATTCTTCACCTTTATTTTTCCTCAATGGAATGATCAAAATAATTCTAAGATAACCGCAGAAAGCACTCCAGTCGTTGAATTGAACTCCATTGAACAAACTCGCTTACCAAATTTAAACCCCCGTAATTCTTTTAATTGGAATACTCTTAACACTCTTGTTCCATCGGATAATTCATTACCTCCTTTGGGAACTATTAATATTCCTCTTCCTCCTGAGAGTAACACGAATACTGAGTTTTTACCCAGTTTTGATAATAGTTCCATGGCAAATTTACCCACACCTCCCTCTCTTCCACCAGCGGCAAATTTACCTCCCATTAATAACTATTATGATCAAAATAATATCCCACCATCAGAGAAATTATCTCCGCCTCCTATTAATTACTCTTATAACGGGAATAATATCCCATACCCGGGAGAATTACCACCACCACCACCTCTGAATCAAAATAGTCTGGCCGCACTCCCTTCGGCTAATAACTATGATACCCCAAATACGAACTTTAACAGTGTTCCTAGCACAGGTAAAGTAATCGATATAAATGCAGATCCACAACAAGAAGATAACATTAGACAAAAATTATTTGCCAATTCTGATGTTCAAATCACTGCTAATCCTAGAGATATTATTAATGGTAGAGTTCCTCAAACCTTTACTCAAATTGATAGTAATGGAAATATAACCGTTTTGCCACCTTCAGAAGTTCGCCCCAATTTGACTGGTGTATCCTCAAAGTTACAGAAACAATCAGAAAATACCAGTGATGAAGATGCTCGAAAAAATTATGTAGCGTGGGCTAAAGAAGTTCAAGACGTAACACCTCAACAAATTACTTTGACAGGGCTATATCCAAAAGATGCTTGTGTCGGTAAGTTAGAAGGTACTGCAACCTATGGAGTTACAGTTAATTCTAGTGGTAGTGTAATTAATAGTCAACTGATTAAAAGTTCAGGTTATCCTTTACTCAATGATCAAGCCTTAAGACAGATAAGATCCCGTAATTTTACCAATAATAGCGGTGGTAGTCAACCCTATCATGTCTATGTTAATTTTTTATATGATTCACAAATTTGTCCCTCTTTATCTATTTCTAATATAGGAGAAATTCCTAGCACCAATGCCATAAAACCAACGGAAGTTAATATTCCGGAAAAAAATATACCTAAGACTCCTTCTTTAACTCCAAAAGAAGAAACTTTGGAAAAGAAACCGAATACCGTTTTCATCCCTCAACCTGAGTCTTCGGTGAAAACCCCAGAGATTAAATTACCTGTAGAAAATAAACCTGAGTCTTCGGTAAAACCTCCAGAGATTAAATTACCCGTAGAAAATAAATCTGAGTCTTCGGTAAAACCTCCAGAGATTAAATTACCCGTAGAAAATAAATCTGAGTCTGGTGTGAATACTACTCTAGAGAAATCTCCCACAATAGACTCTAAACCTGCTCCTTCTACACCAGCAACAAATACGGAAATTTTACCATAAAAATTCTATAGTAATTATCTCCCGTCAAGGAGTACAACTTCATCGGTAGGAGATACCCATATCAAATTTCAATTAAAGTTAAGGAAAATTAAAATATGAATCAAATTAATGAACAAAGATCTTTTCAGAGAATTCTTGCTGTGTGTAGAGTTTTAGATTCTAAGGGAAATTTTCTCGGTTTTACCCTTGATTTAACTGTTACTGGCATACAAATAATTATTCAAAAAGATTTTCCCCATCAATCTCCTTTTGAGATCATTTTGAATCAGGTAAAAGAAGATGAAATTATTGGTTCAAATATCACCATTAAAGTCGAACAAATCTGGCGATCGTCAACTAATGAAGAATTTGATCAAATTGGAGGAAAAATTATTGGAGTAGATTTTCCTGATCAATTAGAAAAACTGGTACATTATTGTGATCAAAAAGCAAAAGAAAAATATCAATTTGATTTAGAATGGCAACAAACATCTTAAGAACTGTAATTAAGGGCTGCTCAAAAAGTATTTTAGTGAGGGTAGGGAATAGGCAACGATGGGATGCGCAAGGCAAAGGTTTTACCGCAGTTTTCAGATCAATGAACCGCAAAATTATATTATAAATGTAGGGAGGCAAAGCTCACAATGTCAGGTGTGGTTTACCCACTTGAAAAGCTCTGTAATCTTTTGATAAAGGGATAGCCGCTCCTTGTTAGAATTAGAGTATGTAATTGTACAATATTCGACACGAGTGCAAAATAAAAATTAAAATCTATTTAAGGTGAGGAATCATCAATTTTAATAACCATTGCAAGAGTGCCCATTGCAAGAGTGTCCGACTTGGTGCAGAAGTCTATTTACTTATTTTTTGAGTAAACAAAAGGTTTAAACCCCTTGCTAAAATTGCTCATTTTTTAATGATGTAGTGTGCCTAAATCCTTGATTTTTATAGATTCCTGATTAATTCAGCCAACCCTAATTAAGCAATATTATTAGAAGAATTAGAGTTAATTAAAATAGTTAAATTTTGTTGAATAGCTGTTTGTAACTTATTGCAATAAATTTCTTTACTTTGTTGATAGTTTTCTGGTTTTTCTACAAAAATAATGCTATCAACTTCTTTCATGGTAAACATTTGAAAAAGAATTTGACTAACAGGAACTATCTGTGCTACAATATCGGCATCATTAAGCTTTCGATCTGGAAAATTAGCGGCATCTTCAATGGTAGGAAAAGCATAAATTACTTTTTTTTCTACTTCTGGATGTTGATCACTAGCTAAAATAGTTAAAACCAAATTTTCTTCTGGAGTTTGTCTCAAATAATATTGACTATAATCAAGTTGATGTGCGTAGGCACTAATAACAGGAATAACTCCATGCTCCATAATTATAGCAGGAACGCCATGTTCTGGGGCTTCGTTAATCAAATTCCGTAATTGCTCATCTAAATCCATAATACTCAAATTTATAGGCTTTCTTTTTATCTTATCGAAGTTTAAAAGAATTTGGAACTTTTTGACTGTCAATACATATTTTACTATAGATATTTATAGTTACTTAAAAAAAAGATCAGTTTCCACCATTACTAATTCCTGATTCCTAATTCCCCAGAAGAGTTTTAAACTCCTTCCTCATTATTAATTTCTTATGACTAAATGTTAGTTAGCTCTTTTTCTTTTACTGCTAAAATATCATCTATTTTAATTATATATCTATCAGTAATTTTTTGAATTTTATCTTGTAAATCACGGGATTCATCTTCAGAAATTTCGCTACTTTTTTCCTGTTTGCGCACTTTTTCAATGGCATCACGACGCACATTGCGAATTGCCACTTTTCCTTCTTCTGCATATTTACCAGCTAATTTAACAAATTCTTGACGACGTTCAGTAGTTAAAGGTGGTATATTTAAGCGAATTACCTGCCCGTCATTATTAGGAGTTAAGCCTAAATCGGATAAAGAAATTGCTTTTTGTATTTGATTCATACTTCCTTTGTCAAAGGGTTGAACCATAATAGTGGTAGCGTCTGGGGTACTAATGTTAGCCAATGCTTTTAAAGGAGTTTCCGCTCCATAATAATCGACCATGACTTTATCTAGTAAACTAGCGTTAGCTCTGCCCGTGCGAATAGTGTTAAAGTCTTGTTGTGTCTTTTCGACACTTTTTTGCATATTCTCTTGAATTTCGTCAGTTAACTTCACAAAAACCTCCTACAGTAGTTCCTATTTTTTCTCCTTTTACCGCCCGAATAATATTACCGCGCTCGAAAAGGTTAAATACAACAATGGGGATGTTATTTTCTTTGCATAAGGCAATAGCAGTTCCATCCATAACCCTTAAATCTTGGGTCAAAACCTGATTATAATTGAGTGTTTCATAACGGTGAGCATTAGAATTTTTTAGGGGATCACAATCATAAATTCCATCAACTTTAGTAGCTTTAAAGATTACCTGTGCATCTATTTCTGCTGCCCTTAAAGCCGCCGTAGTATCAGTAGTAAAAAAAGGATTACCAGATCCTGCTCCAAATATTACGACTCTACCCAATTCAAGATGACGGATTGCTTTACGACGAATATAAGGTTCGGCTACTTCCTGCATGGCGATCGCAGTTTGTACCCTAGTAGCAATATCTCTCCTTTCTAAGGCATCCTGTAAAGTCATGGCATTCATTACAGTAGCAATCATACCGACATAATCCGCCGTAGCTCGATCCATACCATCAGCAGAAGCCTTCATACCACGAAAAATATTACCACCGCCCACCACAATGGCAACTTGTACGTTTAGGCGAACTACTTCAGCAATGTCTTCCGCTATATCAGCAACTACTTTGGGATCGATGCCATAGCCTAAGTTTCCCATTAATGCTTCACCGCTTAATTTGAGTAAAATCCGTTGGTAAGTCATTGTTTTGTTGCTTTTTTCTGTGATTAATTCATAAATTAAGATAGCAGTTTTTGTTTCTTAATTTTTATAGTGCTTAAATAATTTACCTTATTTTGTTGACATTCTCCTGCCGACAAATGTTGTGAATTTTAACGACGGCATTTCACTCAGATCTTGCACCAGTACAATAATACCAATGAAACAAAACGGGAAAAATCAATTTTAGGAGTTTTAAAATCAATTCTTATTACTTTTCCCTTTTCCCTATCCTCATCGAGAATTGATGATAGAGATGCAAGATCTAAGTTTCAGCGACATTTTAAAGTCAAAATTCATTCAAGCTAAAATGTAGTTAATTATAGATAAAATAGTTTAAACCCTTTGTTCTCTTAGTATGCTCAAAAATAAAATGCAGTATTAATTTTGCTTACCTATTACTTATTAACTATCAAAATTGAGAATTAACTCCAACGTTGAACTACCAAGCGAATTGAACCATCTTCATTTTTTTGTTTTTCGGTAACAGCAAAACCCTGTTTAGAGGATTCATTTAAAATTGTCTGTAACGCATAACCTTGAGTGACACGTTGTAAAAAACCATCAACAGTCCAAGGTTGTTGCCAGTATTGTAAATCAGAGACTAACTCATATTCTTGACCATTCCAGCTAAAACCAATATCATAGTTATTTTCTTGTGGAATAACAATTTCAGCTTGGCTAGTTTGCCCTTGATACCCTCTTACCGGAGAAGGACCATTTTTCCAATTGATTCCTAAATCAACTAGGGCCGCTTTTAAGGAAGTAAGATTACGGATTTTGGTTTTGATACTGCTAAAGTG
>NZ_VRZC01000092.1 GCF_016743215.1 Geminocystis sp. GBBB08 | reverse complement strand
GCTCAATATGCGTTTTTAGATCCCCATCGTTTGATTGTCCATGATGCCAAGCACAGCGAACTTGAGGAGCGTTGGTTTTGTATTGGCAAGGTAAAAGACCGTGTTTTAACGGTACGTTTTACTTATCGTGGTGGAATAATTCGTATATTTGGTGCAGCGCAATGGCGCAAGTGGAGAAAATTCTATGAACAACACAACCCCTGATCCAGCATATCCCATTGGTGATGTTACAATCGTCAGAGATTTTCTGCCGCCACCAGAGCAGTTAGTCCCAAAAAAAACCACTGTAAGGGTAACAATGGAGTTTACTAAAGAAAGTATTGAGTTTTTTAAACGTGAAGCTAAAAATCACAATGCTTCTTACCAAGCAATGATTCGTAATCTTGTAGATGTCTATGCTAAACAACAACAACAAAAGTAAATAAGTCAGAAAAGAAGCGATGGTACAAGGAAAATATTACCTTGCAGAAAAAACGTATAAGGAATATTTGAGAATATTTAAAGATGAAAAAAGATCAGAAAATTTCTATAATTCAGGGAGTACTATAAAGATCAATGAAATTTTTGGATGAATCACTAAAGTCATACCAATAACCTCTACCTGAAGAAGATTGAGTATCATTTGCCGAATTAGTGGATAGAGTATAAGATTTACGATTATCTTGACCTTGTCTTAAATCAGTATCAAAATTAACAGTAAAACTTGCTGAAGAATTTTCTCTCCAGTGTCGCCATGAACTGTATGGCTCAAGTTTAATATTGAACCATTCTGTTTCATTTGACCATTTTCCTTGATAGTTTAAGGTTAGGTTAGTTTTGTTTGTTAAGCAAACTAATGAATATACAATTAGAGATGGTTGTGATTTTTTTCTTGCTTCATCTTGAGCCTGTTTGTAAGAATCTTGTCCGTATTCTAAAACCGCAGTATAGAAAGCATCAGCCCTACCATTACAAGCTATTCTAAGAGGTTTTCCAAGGATAGTGTTATGGTCACTGGCACAAATACCAAGCATTCTACGATGAAAAGCCTTGTCGCATTCTTGCTTTGATTTTCCATAGGTGTCATAACAGGCATCATGTTCATCACAAGCCACCCCAAATTGCTGGGCAGAAACAGGTGTCATCACTCGTGTCAAATACCAACTTTTGCCACTTCCACAACCAGACGTTTGAGCTTGAACTTTCTTCATTTTTTGATTTGGTAAAGCGACTATTTGAGCAGTAACTAAAGTTGCGGTTAAACCAAACGTTGTCAAAATTTTTGATGACTTCATTTTTTAAAATTGTTTATGATTTAATTATTTAATGTTATCTACCACCTCTGCGCAACCACTCTTTATGTATTTCAATCAGTTCACCAAATATTTCACCTGTTTGAGGAATACGTTGTTTCCAATAATTTATTTCATCTCTGCTAGGTTCTCTTGAAAGAATTGCTCTGTAAGATCTCACAATTGTTCCTTCCATATCTCCTCCTCCTTTCAACCAAGTCCGATGATATGATACTAAGCGATCCATATTGAATGAATCTTCGTATTAGTTAGAATTATTGTATCAGTTAAATTCTTTAGAAGAAATAGGATTTAATTCAATATATAATGAAATGATCTGCAAAAAAATAAAAAAATCCTAGTTTCTATAACCAAAACCTCAAAAAATAATAATTCCTCATTCCTCATTCGTCATTCTAATTATCTTCATGACTAATTCTTTATTTTTAATTATCGATGGACATTCTTTAGCTTATCGTGCCTATTATGCCTTAGCTAAAGCAAAAAAAGGTCCATTACGCACTTCCACGGGTATTCCTACTAGCATTTGTTTTGGTTTTCTTAATTCTATGTTGCAGATTATTAATGATTATCAACCCCAGTTTATCGGTGTTGCCTTTGATTTAAGACAAGCCACTTTTCGCCATACTGCTGATGTTAATTATAAAGCCCATCGACAAGAAACCCCCGCCGATTTTACTCAAGATATTAATAATTTACAGCATTTGCTCACCAGTTTGAATATTAAAATTGTCACAGCGGCTGGATTTGAAGCTGATGATGTTATTGGTACATTAGTAAATCAAGGAATGAAGGAAGGTTGTCAGATAAAGATTTTAACTGGAGATCGAGATTTATTTCAACTTGTAAATGATGAGAAACAAGTCAGGGTTTTATATTTAGAGAGAAGTTTAGGTAAATATGAGACTTATGATGAAACGGCGGTGTTTACGAAAATGAAGGTAAAACCGAGTCAAATTGTCGATTATAAAGCCTTATGTGGTGATAAATCTGATAGTATTCCGGGTGTTTTAGGAATCGGCGAAAAAATTGCTAGTAACTTATTAGCTGAATATGATAATTTTGATAATATTTATGCTAATTTAGACAAGATTAAAGGAGCAATTCAAACGAGATTAATAAAAGGAAAAAAAGATGCTTTACATTCTCGATATTTAGCTCAAATAATCACAGATATTGACTTAAATTTTACTTTAGAAGACTTTAGATTAAAAGGTTTTGATAATGAGGCAATTATTCCCTTTTTACAACACTTAGAATTGAATAACTTTGTTAAACAAATTAATAGTATTCAAGGAAAATTAGGCGGTAATTTGTTAACTATAACAGAGTATAAAAGGGAAGAACAATTATCTTTATTTTCTGATGTTTCTACCCCAAAAGTTAATCCTAAAACTCAGACTCTTATTGCCGATACTATTAGTAAGTTAGAAGAATTAATTATAACTATTAAACAAGTAAAATTAACGGCATGGGATACAGAAACCGATGGTTTAAATACGCAACAATCTAATTTAGTTGGGATTGGTTGTTGTTGGGGAGATTCTGCTGATAATGTCGCTTATATTCCTATTAAACATTCTCAAGGGCAACAGTTAACTTTAGAGGAAATTAAAGCAAAATTAAAACCTTTTTTAGAAGATTCTCAATATCCCAAAACTTTACAAAATGCTAAATTCGATCGCCTAATTTTACTTAATCATGGTATAAATCTTCAAGGGGTAATCTTTGATACCATGTTAGCTAGTTATGTTTTACAACCTGAATCTAGCCACAAATTAAGCAGTTTATGTAGGCAATATTCCCTAGATACGATCGCCCAAGATTATGATAGTTTAAACTTAGGTAAAAATGAAAGTATTGCTAATTTAAGTATTGAAGAAGTAGCAGAATATTGTGGTTTAGATGTTTTAGCAACTTTTAAATTAACTAAAATTTTAACAAAAGAATTAGATAATATTCCCCCGTTAAAATCTGTATTTGAATTAGAGTTAAAACTAGAGCCGATTTTAGCAAAAATGGAACAAGTAGGGGTAATAATTGATCAAGAATATTTAAAAGAATTATCCCAAGAAATTAACAAAGAATTAATTAACCTTGAAACAAAAACCTATGAAGAAGTCGGCTCATTTAATTTAGCATCACCAAAACAATTAAGTCAATTATTATTTGAAGAATTAGCCTTAGATAAACGTAAATCAATCAAGACAAAAATAGGCTATTCTACTAATCAAATAGTATTAGAAAAGTTAAAAGGAGATCATCCTATTATTGACTATATTTTACAGCATCGAATCCTTGCCAAATTAAAGTCAACTTATGTGGATTCTTTACCTATCTTAATCAATCCCAAAACTAACAGAGTTCACACTAATTATAATCAAACTGTGACAGCAACAGGGCGACTTTCTTCCTCAAATCCTAACCTGCAAAATATACCCATTCGCACAGCATTTTCTCGTCAAATAAGAAAGGGTTTTATTCCTCAACAAAACTGGCAATTTTTAAGTGCCGATTATTCCCAAATAGAGTTAAGAATTTTAGCACATTTAAGCAATGAACCGATTTTAATATCAGCTTATCAAAACAATTTAGATATTCATACAGTAACGGCTCAATTATTATTAGAAAAAGAGGATATAACTAAGGAAGAAAGAAATTTAGGAAAAACCATTAATTTTGGTGTTATTTACGGTATGGGGGCACAAAAATTCGCTAAAGAAACCAATGTAAGTATTGCGGAAGCTCAAAAATTTATCAGTATTTATAGAGAAAAATATGCTCAAGTTTTTAATTATTTAGAAACGATGAAAAAAGAAGCCTTAGTTAATGGTTATGTCACCACAATTTTAGGTAGAAGACGCTATTTTAACTTTAACGATAAAACATTAGATAACTTGAAAGGCAGAGATATTGATAGTATAGATTTAGCTAGTTTAAAACTTAATAATTATACAGCTCAACTATTAAGAGCGGCTGCAAATGCACCAATTCAAGGCTCAAGTGCCGATATTATCAAATTAGCGATGATAGAATTAGATCAAATGTTAACTAATTATCAGGCTAAATTATTATTACAAGTTCATGATGAATTAGTGTTTGAATTACCTTTAGAAGAAATCCCCGAATTAACTCCTAAAATTAAACAAATAATGGAAAATATTATTCCCTTAAAAATTCCTTTAATCGTAGATATTCACACAGGAAATAATTGGATGGAAGCAAAATAATATCAAGTTTCGATATACACTTACAAATTCTATTAGGTTTCATTTTCTAACCCAAACGATGGTAAGGAAATTTTTATTAAGCACTCGACGCATTTAACTTACCGTTTTTATTAATTCCTAACAAGAGGTTTAAACCCCTTGCCTTGACTCAAACGTTTATCTGTTGCCCCTCTTCCCAAATCCACTCTTCCTTACCCTCACTCGTCATTAGATATTTCCTAACTTAGTAATTATAGTCATTTCAGTTAAGTTTGAGACAGTTTGTCAAGCTGAAATGTTTATTTTATAAAGGTTACAGGATCTGATAATGTCTCATTCTTATTTGAAACAACTATAATTAAGAGAACATGATATAATAACTTTCAAAAGCAATACGCAAAGTGCACTAAAATGGGCTAAAAAAGATGATTTTATTTACTTAAAAAAAGTTGGTTTAATTTACCGCTACGATAACCTTCTAAATCAAGGGTAACATAAGTGAAGCCCAATGATTGAAAATGACTTACAACCTCACTTAAATTGGTTTTTATCACAAAATCAGTGATTTGTTCAGGTAATAATTCAATTTTAGCAGTATTGCCATCGGATCTCACTCGAAGATTTTGATAACCCAATTTCCGCAAATAAATTTCAGCTCTACCTACCCGATATAATTTCTCATAGGTAATTTCTTCGCCGTAAGGAAAACGGGATGATAAACAGGGTTGTGAAGGTTTATCCCACCAAGGTAAACCCAACATTTTCGTTATTTCCCTCACTTCTACTTTAGTTATACCTATTTCCGCTAAAGGTGATCGAGCCCCTCTTTCTTTTGCCGCCTGAATACCGGGGCGATAATCAAGTAAATCATCAGCGTTAACCCCGTCAATGACGTAAGGATAGCTTCTTTCAATGGCAAGGGGTTTAAGTTTATCGTGTAATTCACTTTTGCAAAAATAACAACGATTAATAGGATTTGACGTATAATTAGGGTTATTCATCTCCTCTGTTTTCATTAACTCGTGTTTGATGCCGATAATTTGCGCCTGTTGTTGCGCTTCCTCTAATTCTTCAGGTAATAGTGAGGGTGATACTGCGGTAATAGCAATACTGCGATCGCCTAAAACATCAAAGGCAACTTTTGCCACTAAAGTGCTATCAATACCACCAGAATAAGCGATTAAGGCTGTACCCATTTCCTCAAAAATACGGTGCAATTGATTTAATTTTTGCTGAATCATCGTTTTAATAGCTTTTTTTGTTTTTTTATATCCTTAAAGAATCAGCCGTAATTTTGGCTAAATCGGTTAAATTATCAATTTTTTCAACATAAGGAAAATAGCCTAAAACTGGCACTTGAGTTAAAGATTCTACTAAATTTTTTGGTGCCCAATGGTTTATATTTTCTTCACTACAAGGCTTAACACAGTTAAAAACAATACCTTTCAATTTCACTTTATGATGTTTTGCTAAAGCTACATTTGCCACGGTATGGGCGATCGCCCCTAACTTCATAGGAACGACTAAAATAGTGTCCAAACGCCAACTTCCAGCTAAATCGGCAATAGTTAAATCATGGGTAATGGGGCTACCTAAACCTCCTAAAGCCTCTATTAACACTATATCTTGAGATTCTTGTAATTTCAGTAAATTTTGCCAAATAACCCCTAAATCAATGGATTTACCTTCTAAATCTGCGGCTATAGGGGGTGCAACGGGGGTATCAAATCGTAAGGGAATGACGACATCATCAAAAAACCGTTGATAAAATTCTCCATCTCCCTGTTTTCCCGTTTGCATTAATTTCATTAAACTAATGTTTAAATCAGAATAATATTCTTGATAATATGCTCTTAAAGCCGTAGTAATAATCGTTTTTCCCACATCAGTATCTGTTCCGGCAATTAATAGAGTTTTCATAAAACTTATGATAAAATTAAAATAAAGTAATCTATAATACCAAAATTTTTCCTTTATTGGTTAATCTTCTATTTCGGCAACTTATACTAACAGTATATTGTAAATATATTACAAATAATCAAGAAATATTGAAGACAAAATAAGCAAAAAGTTAATTTATATTGTAGATTATAATGAAAAAGTATCCTGTGTAATAGAAGGGTCAAGAACAATTAGTAAATTAGTACTCAATATTAAGAGGTTAAAGAATTTGCCGTGAGTCTTTCTGCCACTTTAACACTCAGTCCGATGTTACAACAACAAGTCTCGGACAATAATCGTTTAAGATTGTTTTCTGGTTCAGCAAATATCGGTTTAGCTACGGAAGTAGCCCGTTATTTAGGTATGGATTTAGGACCAATGATTCGTAAGAGATTTGCTGACGGTGAGCTATACGTCCAAATTCAAGAATCCATTAGAGGTTGTGATGTTTATTTAATCCAACCTTGTTGTAATCCTGTTAATGACAATTTGATGGAGTTAATGATCATGATTGATGCTTGTCGTCGAGCATCAGCACGGCAAATTACAGCAGTGATCCCTTATTACTCCTATGCTAGAGCCGATCGCAAAACCGCTGGTAGAGAATCAATTTCTGCCAAATTAGTTGCCAATTTAATCACTAAAGCCGGAGCCCATCGAGTTTTAGCTATGGATTTGCATTCTGCCCAAATTCAAGGCTATTTTGATATTCCCTTAGATCACGTTTATGGTTCTCCTGTCATTTTAGATTATTTGACCCATAAAAATTTAGAAGATCTCGTGGTTGTATCTCCTGATGTTGGTGGTGTAGCGAGAGCCAGAGCTTTTGCCAAAAAACTCAATGACGCACCTTTGGCAATTATCGATAAGCGTCGTCAAGCCCACAACGTAGCTGAAGTAATGAATGTTATTGGGGATGTTAAGGGTAAAAATGCTGTATTAGTAGATGACATGATTGATACTGCGGGTACTTTATTGGAGGGTGCAAGACTCTTGAAAAAAGAAGGAGCAAATAAGATTTATGCCTGTGCTACTCATGCAGTATTATCTGGACCGGCGGTATCTCGTCTTTCTAACGAAGTGTTTGAAGAAGTAATTGTTACCAATACGATTCCCATACCTCTTGATAATTATTTCCCTCAATTAAAGGTTTTATCAGTGGCGAATCTTCTCGGAGAAACTATTTGGCGTATTCATGAAGATACTTCTGTAAGCATTATGTTCCGTTAATTCTTCTTTAGATTATACCTTTTTGGCGATCGAATTATCCTTAATTAGGGCGAGGCGATCGCTTTTTTCAGTTAAACTGCCGAAGGTTTACCCCAAATAACGGTTTCTCTTGTATAAATTACCATACCAGGTTTTGCCCCCTTAGGCTTATACACATGGTTAGGTTTCGTATAAATGACTGACACTTGATCACTTTCTCTACCTTGACTATAATAAGCGGTTAAATTAGCAGTATATTGTAAATCTTGATGATCAGGAACATCCCCAGCACTTAATCGTAATAACACATGAGAGCCTGAAATTTCTTGGGCGTGAAACCATAAATCATAATCAGTGGCAGTGCGAAAAGTTAATATATCATTTTGACGATTATTACGCCCAATTAAAACTTCATAACCAGAAGGAGTTTGATATTTTCGAGGGTGAGATTCTTCTACAATATTATTACCTCGATATTGACTATCTTCGATATATTTTTGATTAATTAATTCAGCTTTTATTTCTTGTAAGGTGATTAAATCTTCTGATTCTTGATAGTTTAATTGATTTAAAATCGTGGCTATTTGCTGTAAATAATTAATTTCGTTTTTGACTTCTTCTAATAAAGGTTGTAGTGCTAATTTGGCTCGTTTTAACTTTTGATTTTGTTTATATAAAATTTGGGCATTTTGAATTATATTTTTATCGGGAGCAAGGTTAATTTTTATAGGTTCATTAGTGATAAAATCATTTAAAATTATCTCTTTCATCCCTAGTTTCCATTCATGTAAATGAGCCATTAATAAATCAGCTTTATTGCTATACATTTCGCAGTTATCAGAATCATTTAATTTATCTTGATACTTGTCTCTTTTTACTATTAACTTATTTAAAATATTTTTAATCTTCTGTTGTATCTGTTGTTTTAATTGCTTAAAATTTTCTTGATAAATTTGTTGACTGTAATAAGTATTTAAAATTTTATGTAAATCTTGATTACTATATTTTTCAGCTAAAACCGAATAACCTTGTTGAGTTTGAATAAAATTAAAAGTTTTTTTTTCAATAACTTCTAACCAAGTTTGCCAATTTTTATATAATATTTGCCATTCTTCTATCGTTAATTCCTGATTAGATTTATCAAATAAAATATTGGAACGATGTAACAAATCTTGAACAATAATAGGGCTAATTCCTCGATAAGTTTTGATTAATTGTTTATCGATTCGCCCCGGAATTAAACTAACCTTTTCCCTCCATTTTTCAAGAGATTCTGTTAATTTTGGAGTTTCACCTGTTAAAGGAGGAGGTAATTGATAAAATTGGCTAGTTTCTACCGTGCGTAAACTAGATTTATCAGAGGTAATTTGCTTGGCAACGGTAATGATTTGATTGTCGGCAGAAGTAAGAATAACATTACTATATTTGCCCATGATTTCTACATATAAATGATATAACGGATCTTCCTTCGGACGTTTAGCAAATTGAAAATCGGCTACTCTCTCCCAATCAGTAACAATTTTTACCCCTATTAAAGCATAACCGTTAATAAGATGTCGTAATTGTTCACTAAAAGTAAAAGTATCTTTGCCACGAGGTGGCGGATTCCCAAGGCAAATTCTCGCCCCTTGGGGATGCCATGACACTGTTAACCATCTTTTATAATTCAAACTACGCAGACAGAGACTGATAGTATAACGATCAATTTGATATACTTGTTCTAACCTAGAGGGAATATAGTTATTATTTAATGAGTAACAAATAGCGACAAGAGTTGTATAGTCAACGGATTGCATAATATTTGAAATATAAGGAATGGGAAGATGGGAAGATGAGGGGATGAGGAGATGAGGAATTAGGAATTACAGGCAAGATGCCTGTTTCACAAGGAATTAGGAATTTAGTTATCTTGAGATAACGTCAGCTATTAGATTTGAAATAAATTTCAAAGTGGGATAATTACTTATAAAACTTTTCTTTCTTTAACACCTAAGCTAAGACGCATTTAAGTTACATATAATTTTGTTATTAATAAATTAATCAATCTCCCCCCTCTCCTCGTCTTCCCCCTCTCCCACCTCTATTGTCTAATTTACAATCTAAATGCATTTCAGCTTATCACCCTATCATCCTATCACCCTATTACCCTACCTAATTATTAGTATGTGCTTAATATATTAAGCCTCTACTTTCACTATTCATTTCATTATCCAAAGATAAGTTAAGCCAGTGGTGATGATAGTTAGGGGTAAACCGAAACGTAAATGTTGCCAAAAAGATAATTGATAACCTTCTTTTGCTACACTTTCCACCATAATCAGATTAGCCACTGAACCAAATAATGTCAAATTTCCTGCTAAAGTGGCACTACTAGCTAATAATAACCATTTTTCTGTCGTTACTTCACTCATTAACCCTTGTAATAATAATACCGCAGGTACATTAGAAATTAAATTCGAGAGGATGCTAGTAATAATAGTTAAGTTGAAAGGAAAGTTAAGCCAATCCCTGACAAAGTTAAACAAGTTGAGGGATTTAACGCAGTGGCTAAGGATAAATAATCCTGAAAACATTACTAACAATGACCAATCTATCTGCTTTAATATTTTTTGTGGTTTAAGGCGACGAGTAATTAATAATATGGCGGCGGCTAAAAATGCGCTTTCGGCAAGGGGAAATCCTAACACAAAGGCGATAAGTAACAGTAACGTTACCATTAAAGTTTTTCCCAAAATAGCACGATGAATTCGATTAGGTGATAATTTTGGCAAGAGAATCCTTTCCGTTGAACGAATTTCTGGATATAACAACCATAGTAAACCTATTTGAATAATTAAACCAAAAATACTAGGAAAAATTAACGCTTGGGTAAACTCTAAATAACTTATACCTGAAGATGAACCAATTAAAATATTTTGCGGATTGCCATTAAGTGTTGCTAACGAACCTATATTTGTAGCACCTGCGATCGCCAATAAATAAGGTATCGGATTTAACTTCAGTTTTGAGGTTAATTGTAAGATAAAAGGAGTAGTAATTAAGACAAGAGTATCATTTAAAAATAAAGCAGAAAGAAAACCGGTAGAAAAAGTCAGTAAAACGATTAAAAATAAAGGAGTAAGGGTAAATTTCCATAAAAATGATAAAGCAAGGTTAAAAAAGCCACTATAAGAGAGATAACCGTTAATAATCATCATACTCAATAAAAAGATAATGGTATTAGCATCAATAGCTATCCATGCTTCTTTTAAAGTTAAAACTCCTAAGGCAATCAATATCGCTGCCGTTATCAATGCTATCGTGGCACGATTAAGCCTCAATCCTGGAATATACCCTAAGCCTAAGCTGATATAGCTAACAATAATTACTAATGGGATTAAAACTTGCCATAGTATCATTTTTGGTTAATAAATTTATGCAAATAATTCAACCATTTTAAAGCTAAATTAATATCAGTAAAAGGAATAGTTATTACACTATGATCAACTAATAAAAACTGTAAATCTGCCTCTTTATTATCAGATAAATTATGAGCATCAACTATTTTATTTTTGACTGTAAGATTGATTTTAGAGATTTTTTGCAAAGAAAAAGTGCTTTCATTAATAATCCCTTTAGGGGTTGGTTTTCCCCATGTAATTAAATCTCCTTTTTTTCCCAAAACGGCATAAATATCATATTTAGCATTATCAAATTTATCCGCCCAAAGTTTATATGCTTCAACTTTATCATATTCTTTTTTTCCATTCCATGCTAACCAAATAAAAACTATTAGCAGGGGCAACCATAATAAACCACGTTCCATGTTAGAATTAGCAACTAAAATTAAATGAGACTTAAGATAGAATAAAATTTAATCTATCAAAAATATAGATCTATTCAGAATAATTATATGACTTCTTATACAACTTCCTCCGCTAGAGCAGAAATGAATGAATTGAGAAGACTCAAAACTTTACTCCCCCCAGAGTTACAAAGTTGGGTTATGATCGAAGCCTCTACGGAAGTTAATCCTCCTTTAATCCGCACAGAAGAATTAGGTAAAGATGAAATTGAAATTCAAATTGACTTGGTAAAGTGGGAAAATTTAGCAATAGATCAACGTAATTTGATGTTTTGGCATGAAGTAGCTCGTATTCAAAATGATTCCATTCCCCGGGAAGGTTGGGAAATGGCTGCATTAGCTATTGGTTTAGGGGGTGCGGTAGGTGAGTTATGGGTGCAAGATGGTTTATTATTATTATTAGCCTTGGGTTTATGCGGTATTTCTGGTTATCGTTTATGGCAGAAAAATAACGGTGAAAAGAATCTCAAAGAAGCTATTGAAGCCGATGAGAAAGCCAATATTATTGCCACTCGTTTCGGTTATTCCCTAAAAAATGCTTATCAAAGTTTAGGTAGTGCCTTTAAAACTCTAATTGAGCAAACCCCTAACCGTAGTCAACGGAAAAAATATGAAGAACGTTTACAAGCCTTACGCCGTAGTGCTGCAAAAGCTAAACAACAACAAGATCAACCTTCAGAAAATCAACCCTTAAAAACTCCCCCAGTGAAATCTCGCAGTAGTGCTAGAATGAAAAACATTTAAAAGGGAAGATGTAAAAAGAGAGTAAGGAATAAGCCGGGTTCTGTTCTTTCAACTATGTTAAAAGGGTAGTTATCTATCTAGGATAATTATTACTAATTACCTCAAGCGGTACACCGAAAACGAAACTGGTAAAAGATCAACCGTAATTCCTCCGACCTTGCTCCCTACCGGGGTTTACCGAGCCAATACCTCTCGATATTGCTGGTGCGCTCTTACCGACACCTTTGCACCCTTACCCTAAATTTCTAGGGCGGTATTTTTCTGTGGCACTATCCTCACGCTCACGCGCACTGGGAGTTACCCAGCAAGTTTGATCTTTTGGGAGCCCGGACTTTCCTCAAACTAAACCTCACAGGAAAAATTTAGTTTGCAACTACCGCTCTTACTCTCTTTCTTTTTTAATATATCATTTAATTCTCAGAATATAAAGAGTTTGTAGTGAAGGTTTTAGCTTTTTTGATGACTCTAAAGGAGCTAATTTAAAATTTTTAGGGGAAAAATGAATCAAGTTGTTTTTTTTATTGTATATTGAGGGAAAGCTAGAATTAAGAGTAATCTAATTCGTATTAATATTAGTCATTTAGGAAAGGAACAGAGATTATGTCAAAGTTTTATTTTCAACCTTTAGAGGATAATTTATCGGTATTGTCAACTTCTGGCTCTCCTTATCCTCCTCATGACTCGCCGCCTCTCAATTTTCCTTCTCCACATCTTCAAAACAATCCCAATGTCAATTCTCGTGATTTAATGCGCCTGTATCTTCGTGATATTGGGCGTATTCCTTTATTAAGCAAAGATGAAGAAATTACCCTCGCAAGGCAAGTACAAACGGCACAATCTCTTCATCAAATTAAGACAGAAAATGATTCTATTCCCAAAATCAAAGAATATATTAGGGTGATGGCGGTTTACGATTCTTTACAAGGGCATCATTCTCAATCTGTTATCTTAGAAAAATTAGGACAACAATTAAATCTTTCCCCGGTTAAATTACAACAAATTTTAGTGCAAGGTAAACAAAAATGGGCTATTTTGGCTAATTTATCAGTGCAAGAGTTAGATAAATCTCTCGCCGACGGCATTAAAGCTAAACAAAAGATGATTAATGCTAATTTACGTTTAGTGGTGTCTATTGCTAAAAAATATCAAAATCGGGGTTTAGAGTTATTGGATTTGATTCAAGAAGGCACTTTAGGTTTAGAAAAGGCGGTAGAAAAATTTGATTATACGAAAGGTTATCGTTTTAGTACTTATTCTTACTGGTGGATTCGTCAAGGTATGACTAGGGCGATCGCCACTCAAGGACGTACCATTAGAATCCCAATTCATATTACTGAAAAATTAAATCTACTCAAAAAAATTCAGAGGCAATTATCACAAACTTTAGGGCGTATAGCAACCGTGGATGAAATCGCTGCAAAAATGGAAATGACACCTCCACAATTACGACAGTTTTTAAATCAAATTCCTCGCTCAATTTCCTTAGAAATGAAAGTCGGAGAAGATTATAATACTGAGTTAGTAGAATTAATTGAAACTTCGTGTGCTACTCCTGAAGAAAATTTAATGAGGGTGTCAATGCAACAGGATTTACGTTTAATGATGGAAAGTTTAAACGAAAGGGAGCGAAAAATTCTTCGTCTGCGTTTTGGTTTTGAAAATGGCAAAATTTATTCTCTGAGTGATACAGCTTTGATGATGGATTTATCAAGGGAAAGAGTCAGACAAATTCAAGCTAAAGCACTACAAAAATTACAGCAACCCCATCAAAAATCACAGTTACGAGATTATTTAGAAATTATCAGCTAAATGAGTAATTATCTTAGTCCTGCTCCTACTGTTGATATTATCATTGAATTAATCGATCGTCCTCATCGTCCGATTATTTTAATTGAGCGTAAATATGAGCCGTTTGGGTGGGCAATACCCGGAGGTTTTGTGGATTATGGGGAGTCAGTGGAAAAAGCAGCTATTAGGGAAGCCTTAGAAGAAGTTACTTTAAATGTCAATCTTGTTGAGCAGTTTTATGTGTATTCTAATCCGCAACGGGATTTAAGAAAGCATACCATTGGGATTGTGTTTATTGCTCAAGCGATTGGGCAACCAAAAGCTGATGATGATGCTAAAAATTTAGCTATTTTTCCGATGTGGGAAATTCCTAAAAATCTTTGTTTTGATCATGATTTAATTTTACAAGATTATCAACGTTATCGTGATTATCATTTACGCCCACCTATTCGACTATCTGATGGGATAACTACTTAAGACTAATGATTATAATTTATAACTGCCTAATTTAGGATATTGATTCTCCTAACACAAACACCAAAAAACACCCCCTAATTTAATAGAGAGTGCCTTTTGATTATTTATTTAGTTGTTTCCAATCTTAGAGATTAACCGTTGATTACAGGAGCAGTTACTACTTCTGCACTAGCTAAGTCTAAGGGGAAGTTGTGAGCGTTACGTTCGTGC
>NZ_VRZC01000091.1 GCF_016743215.1 Geminocystis sp. GBBB08 | reverse complement strand
CTATATAAGGATCAATGTCTTGTCATTATTGCTTCTGATAATTTTTAATTATTTATTTTGTTGATTATAAGTCAAGTTAAATGACTATCAATTTTTTTCTTAACGCTTCCATACATAAAGCAACACGGAAATTCGTTTTTCCTTTATCTAATAGACCTCTTGCAAAATTAAAATTAGTATTAATTTTAAACAGGAAATCATCAATTTTTCTTCAAGAATGCCTATTGCCTCTTGCCTCTTGCCTGACTTCTGCAAGAAGTCTATTGATACACCCAGTATAAAAATTTAATTTGAGAAAATCTTGCGTAAACCCGCAGACTTTTTGCGTGAAACCGCAGAGTTATTTTATCGGTTGTCTATAACCCTTGTAAGGGAGTAAAATTTTACGTTCCTACCCATATTTCTAGAGATGTCTATTCTATAATTAAAAATCTCCCTCCCCGACTTGAAAAACTGTTAAACCCAAATTTCTCCACATTTCTACTACTTGATTACGATCGTCTAAAATAAATTTAACGTTATATTTATCCTTAATATATTCTTCATAAATTTCTTGTTTAACAATAGCATCTTTTCTCAAATCACCTGTTTTGCGCATATATAAATTTACATATTTAACCTGATGTTGTTTTAACCATTTTTCCGTTAATTCTTTACCATCATCAGTTCTAGCAGAAAGCACAATAATATTAGTAGAATCTTGCCATTTATAAACGGTTTCTAATACTGGTTGATTTGGTAAATCTTGATCACATTTAGACACATCATAAGGGCTACGATTATGTAAAATAGATAATGTTCCATCCATATCCACAAGAATAGCGTCTGGTAAATCTGGATTATATTCAGGGGGATTAACTTGGGGGAGAATAAATTGATTATACATTTTCATAATGACATCTTTTCCCACCGAATTAGGTCTTTTTAAATCTCTTTTTATACACTCTTCTACAGGGGTTTTAAAAAATGAATCATTAATTTTTACCTCGGCTTTTCCTTTGACTAATTCTTTGATTTTTTCAATATGTTTACCAAAATTTGTATCATCAATAATAACGTGTTTTCCTTCTTCTAAAGCCATTAAAATAATTTGATTTCTCAATTTTATAATAAATTTTTCATTGCCTTCAGACCAATAAGAAGCATGAGCCATTTCTCTCAATAAATCTTTATTTACCCTTACCCAACGTCCAGGTTCTTTTAATAAAATTTCTTTGGCAAAAGTTGACTTTCCCGAAGCTGGTAATCCTTGTAAAATTAATACTTTTTTCATGACTAATAAAAAATAATTAACATCCTAATTGAATATATTTTAAACCTAATAATTGCTCTATCGTCTGTATAGAAACTTTTGTTAAAGCCTCTTTAATACTTGTGGATTTTCCATTACGCAAAGCAAATAATAGTCCTGAATATGGTAAGTCTTTGATAGCTAAAGCAAAATCTTTTTGTAATGGTATAGATTGATATTGTTGATAAGTTTGCTCAATTTCAAAAATTAATTGATAATATTTTTCCATCGTTTCTTGATATGCTTTAGTCCATTCAGGATAGTAGGCTAAAAATTCATCTCCTTCATTATTAACTATAATTTCTAACATTTTACGAGTAGAAAAATTCGCAGAAAAATGAGCCCACGCTACATAACGAGGTGATTTGACTTTGACTCGATTAAAATTATAATTAAAATTATTTTGTTTTGAATTATCAACAAGTAAGGGAGAATAATCGCAAATTACATAACCTTCAGATTCCAAAGGATTCAAGTTTTCACAAGCCTCTTGAATTTGTTGCCAATTTTGTAAAGGGAAATTTCTTACTAAATTGAACCCGTATTTTTCTGCTAAAAATTGAGGATGTTTTTCTTGTAAAGTTTTAATGTTTCTTACTCCATGTAAAACTAAATTATTCTTATTCTGTTGCACCACAATTCTATTATAAGGAGTTAACATTTCAAAGACAAAACAGTGATCTGTTTCTTTGGGTAATGAATAATTTAATTCTTGCCAAACTTGCCAAAATAATTGAGCAAAAGTAATAGAAAATCCTCCTACTTCTCCACTAGCATCGGCTGTACCACTTGATTGAACTTGCCACTGATTATTATAATAATAAAGCACCATTAATGAGCCGTCTAATTTATCATAAACTGTGGCATGATTCCAGTTAATTTCTGAGGCTAAAGGCTCACTATAATTAAAGAATTTATCATAAGCATAAGAAACTATTTCCCAATTATTAGACTCATCAAGAATAATTCCTCGACTTTGTTGAACAATTTTTTCACTCATAGGAGACTCTATTTGAGAATATTTTAAACAAACTAAATTAGGATATTTTTGATGGCGATTAACTTTTATATAATAGTTATTAATTAATTGTTCTAATCCTTCTTGTCTTAAATATTCTTGCAATTCCATCTTAGTTTGATTAATGTTTTTTCTAAGTATTTATAGCTGTTTCGGGTTGAATAAACCACAAATTTTTCTCATTATATTTCTCCCATAATTTAATTGGAAAAATAAGGGCTGAAGTCCTGGCTTATTTTTTATAATACACGAGTGTAAAATAAAAAATAAAATCTATTTTAGGGTGGAAAACATAAATTTCTTCACTTATTACTCATTACTTATTACTCGACTTCTGCAAGAAGTCTATTTTACAAGAGTGCAAAATAAATTGTATATTAGCAAGGCAAGGGGTTTAAACCCTTTGTTATCGCTTATCTCCTAGATTGCCAAAAATAATATGACTTTAGATGTAATTTCCATTTCTCCAGAAAATGAGCAAAAACCTGAATTTGTGTTTGTATTGTTACATGGCTGGGGGGCAAATTATCATGATTTAACTGCCCTTATTCCTATGTTGAATTTACCTTCTTGTTTATATTTATTCCCAAATGCACCTTATGCTCATTATCAAGTAGAAGGGGGAAGAGCATGGTATGCTTTAGAAGATAATAATGAAGGAATAGAAGCTAGTTTAGATCAATTTTATCAATGGTTGTTATCCTTAGAAGATTCAACAGAAATACCTTTATCAAAAACTATTGTCGGTGGATTTTCTCAAGGAGGGGCAATGAGTTTAGATGTCGGTTTACAATTACCCGTTGCCGCAGTGGTTAGTCTTAGTGGTTATTTACATTTTCAACCTACTGCCGATAGAAATCCATTTCCCCCTACTTTTATTTCTCATGGAAAACGTGATAGTGTTGTACCTATTAATACTGCTAGAGAGGCAAAAAGAAAATTAGAAGCTGTAAGAGTTAGTGTCGAATATCAAGAATTTGACATAGCCCATGAAATCATCCCTGCACAAATGCACTTAGTTAGAGATTTTGTCTTAAAGTCAGTTCACTTCCAATAATATCATTTAATTTGTTAATTCCAGACTAAGCTACAATCCCATTTGAATAACAAATATTTAAAAAAAAGTCTATATGAATGGACAATTTGTTCAGATATTGGGTAGTGAAATTATTGTAGCATAATATTAATAATATTTACATAGATTTTTGCTTAACTGTTAAACCGCTATTCAAATGGCACAATTTCTGATAGGATATGATCCATACTGTGCTATTGCTGAGTGCTACTGTTGAATACCCATTGTAACTAGGAAGAATTATTGATGCCTAAAATCGGCGTTATTTACAACGATATTAAACCTATTGCTTGTCAAGTGACAGAACAGTTACGAGAGCAATTAGAAAATAAAGGTTATCAAGTTTGTCTAGCGACTGGTTATGCTGGTATTTTAGGCTATTCTTCACCCCATCGTCCAGTATGTCATAGTCCGATCGAACAAATTGCTCCTGCTGGATTTGATGAGGAGATGAGTTTTGCCATCGTGTTGGGAGGTGATGGTACGGTTTTATCCGCTTCTCGACAAGTTGCTCCTCATAAAATTCCCCTTTTTACGGTTAATACAGGACATTTAGGTTTTTTGACCGAAATTTATCTAAATCAACTTTCAATGGCATTAGAGCAAGTTTTAAGGGGAGATTATCAAATAGAAAACCGCTCGATGATGAAAGTTAGTGTTATTCGAGATAATACTTGTTTGTGGGAAGCCCTTTGTTTGAATGAAATGGTAGTTCATCGAGAACCATTGACGAGTATGTGTCATTTTGAAATTGCTATTGGCAGACATTCTCCTGTAGATATTGCTGCGGATGGGGTTATTATTTCTACTCCTACCGGCTCAACTGCTTATTCTTTAAGTGCTGGAGGCCCAGTAGTAACACCTGACGTACCAGTGTTTCAACTTGCTCCTATTTGCCCTCATTCTTTAGCTTCTCGTTCGTTAGTTTTTTCGGATCAAGAACCTGTTACTATTTATCCTGCTACTCCTAATCAAATGGTTATGGTGGTAGATGGTAATGCTGGTTGTTATATTTTACCTGATGATCAGATTAAAATTGTGCGATCGCCTTATGATATTCAATTTATTCGTTTACAATCTCCTGAATTTTTCCGTATTCTTCGAGAAAAGCTAGGTTGGGGGTTGCCTCATATTGCAAAACCGACATCGTAATTACTGTAGTTAATGGGGAATGGATAATCGGTAAACGGTTTTATTTGTGTTATGGTAAAAAAATCAAAAATAGATGTTAAAATGAGTGTCCAATTTAGTAATAGTAAGGTTATTGACGGGGAAAAAACCAAAACTGCCATTAAAAAAGCTCAAGACTATCTTTTCTCTCTACAAAAAAATGATGGTCATTGGTGCGCCTATTTAGAGTCTAATGTTACTTTAACGGCCGAAGCTTTATTACTCTATAAAATTTTGGGTGTCGATAATCAAAAACCTTTACATAAAATAGAACATTATTTGCGATCGCAACAACGTAGTCATGGTGGATGGGAAATATATTATGGAGATGGAGGGGAATTAAGCACATCTATAGAAGCCTATATGGCATTAAGACTACTGGGGGTTAGTGTTGATGATAGTGCTTTAGTTAAAGCAAAAAAATTTATTTTAAGTAAAGGTGGTATTAGTAAAAGTCGCATCTTCACTAAATTTCATCTTGCCTTAATTGGTTGCTATGATTGGCGAGGAGTGCCTTCTATTCCCCCTTGGATTATGTTATTACCAAATAATCCTTTTTTTACCATCTATGAAATGTCTAGTTGGGCAAGAAGTAGCACTGTACCCTTATTAATTATATTCGATCAAAAGCCTGTTTTTGTGGTACAACCGAGAATAAAATTAGACGAATTATACAGCGAAGGTATTAATAATGTTAAATATGAAATGTGTCGGAATGGTGACTGGACAGATATTTTTGTAGAATTAGATAATTTATTCAAACTAGCAGAAGACTGGAATATTATACCCTTCAAAGAACAAAGTATTCAAGCTGCAGAAAAATGGATTATTGAAAGACAAGAAAAAACCGGAGACTGGGGAGGGATTCTGCCGCCGATGGTTAATTCTCTATTAGCGTTTAAACTCCTTAAGTATAATGTGAATGATCCTATTGTTGTCAAAGGATTAGAAGCGATAGAAAATTTTGCCATAGAAACTCATGATGATTATTTAGTACAATCTTGTATTTCACCTGTTTGGGATACTACTTGGAGTTTGCGCGCTTTAGTGGAATCGGGTATTACACCAAATCATCCTCACTTAGTTAAAGGTGGTGAATGGTTATTAGATAAACAAATTTTTATTTATGGCGATTGGATTGTTAAAAATCCTGAAGGAAAACCTGGAGGATGGGCATTTGAATATGACAATCATTTTTATCCTGATATGGATGATTCTTCCGTGGTGATTATGACATTAAATCAATTAGAGTTACCCAATGAAAATTTAAAACGAGAAGCAATTTTGCGATGTCTTCGATGGATTGAAACAATGCAATGTAATAATTATGGTTGGGCTGCCTTTGACATCAATAACGATGCTAATTGGTTAAATTATCTCCCCTATGCTGACTTAAAAGCTATGATTGATCCTGCAACAGCGGATATTACTGCTAGAGTATTAGAAATGGTGGGCAGTTGTGATTTACCGATGAAAGGGACTAAAGTTCAAAATGCGATCGCCTATTTAATCAAACAACAAGAAGCTGATGGTAGTTGGTTCGGACGTTGGGGAGTAAACTATATATACGGCACATCAGGAGTTTTATCAGCATTAGCAGTGATTGCACCGAAAATTCACCCTATAGAAATCGAAAAAGGGATTAATTGGTTAGTTGATTGTCAAAATGTTGATGGCGGTTGGGGAGAAACCTGTGAAAGTTATCAAAATCCATTTTTGAAAGGGAAAGGAGACTCTACGGCTTCTCAAACTGCATGGGCATTAATTGGTTTATTAGATGGTGGAAATGCTATCGGTAAATTTGCCGAAGATAGTATTAAACAAGGGATAAACTATCTTTTAACGAATCAAAATGAGAATGGCACATGGGAAGAAAAACAATTTACTGGCACTGGATTTCCAAGACATTTTTATATTAATTACCATTTATATCGCCATTATTTTCCGTTAATTGCTTTAGGAAAATATCAAAAAATTTGCTTAAATTCAGTCGGTTGTGTCAGTTAATTTATAAATGTAAAGCCCAAGATATAAATTTTCAGATATGTACGTTAGATTGAAGTATTAAAACCGAAAAAAATCAAAAGAATTTAGAATTTAGAATTTACGATTGCCCTGTGCATCGTTGCATTGTTGCCCAAATAAATTGTTAATTGTTAATTGTTAATTGCCTATTCCCTATCTTCACCAAAATACTTTTTGACACACCCTTAATTAGGATCTACTGAATTAATCAGAAAACTATAAAAATCAAGGGTTTTAACATAATACATTGCCAAAAAATGCACAGTTTTAGCAAGGGGTTTAAATCTCTTGTTTAGTCTAAAACTTGGTAAGTAATATATGTCGTCAGACTCAAATTTTAACAATAAAAATCATTAAAACTTTTCCCTCTTCCCTACCTTCAAGATACACTATGACGCAACCCCTAATTATCAAATAAACTAGCTTTTTCTGTTACTGCTTTTTGTAAAAATTTTTGATATATTAATTCTCGGAAAGTTGTTAAGTCTTTTTCCCAACCATTAATAATTTCTGTTAATTTATTGGTTCTAATTTCTCCTGTTAAGTTGGTAAGATTATAATTAAAATTACCCGCAAATAAAACCGCAGAAATAACTAAATCATTAGGCTGTTGTAGTTTGGCTGGGTTAATATTTAAGGCTAACTGGCGATCGCTTAATTCATAAAAAAGATTTAAAGATGCTTGAGGAGTAACGTTACCAAAATTACGCCAAAGCCCATTGCTTAATAAGGTATCGTTAATAAAATTTTTCCCCGCATCTTCTTCTTTGGGAAAAGGTACAATAAGTTTAGGGCTAATACTAATACCTTGATAATCGGCATTGGACATTTTATCAACATATTTTTTGGCAATGTTAGCAAATTGAAGCTCTTTAATTTCTTTTGTACCCAAACCTTCAACAAAACTTATTGTATTTGGTTGAGCTACGATATTAACTCCATTTTTAAAACTTACCTGTGAGCCATTAGGGCTACTAATAGGTTGTTTTGCCAATTCCCAATTACTAGGTATAACACCACTCATATTTAGAAACTCATAACTTAATACGGCGGGATTAAAATTTTTAATTAATAAATAAAATTTTAATTCCTCATTATTTTTTAAGTGATGAATTTTTTGTGATGTGGCTGTAAAGTATTTTTTTTAAATCAGTGATAATTTAAAAAAGTTTTATAATTAATAATACAATAAGATTAGCTTAATTTTCTGACCTAAGCAACTGTTTAAATTATAGATATTAGTCAATCAATTTATCGCCAATCATTGATAAAATTCAATACACTTTCCCGGGTAGAAGGTATATTTATCACCGATTGAATCTTATCGATAGATACCTCATAACAGACAGGGGAAATATCAAAATTTAGTTTAACAGCACTTTTAGTTAAATCAATAATTTCCTTTAACATCACTAAACCGTTACCGCAAAGATTGAAAATTTCCTGAGTATAACCTTTTTTGATAAGATTCATAACGGTTGTCGCTGCTATATCAGTGTTAATATATTGCAATTGACTGTCTGGATGTAGCCAAAGTTTCTCTCCTTGCAAAATGTCAAAAATAGCGTTTTTCTTTAAGCCTTTCCCCACAAAACCCCCCATACGGAATATTAACCAATCTGAGGAAGTATGACGTACACATTGTTCAGCTAAATACTTATGAAAACCATAAGGGCTTTGCCTCGAAATATCAATAACTGTATTTTCTTGGGTTAATGCGGGATTTGAACAATCAGGGTAAACGTCACAAGATGACAAAAATATATACTTTTTAGTCGGAAAATCTATTAATGATTGTCGCACAGATCGTACAGAAGCATCAAATTCGAGTAAGGGGTTATCTTTGGCTAAAAATTTCTTAGAATTACCGTTAGCGTTAATGAATAAATCGCATTTTGTGCCGATATTTTCTTGATAATTAGTTCTATTTATGAGTAAATAATTTAAGTTATTTTTTTGACAATAACGAGCATAAGCTGAACCAACAAAACCCTCTCCACCTAGGATAATAATTTTAAAATTAGAGTCGAATACCATCGGTTTTTTGCTCATAATTTTTACTTAACCAAATAAAAGTTTTTTCTAAGCCTTCTTTTAAATTTGTTTGACAAGATAACCCTAAAGAATTTAATTTACTAACATCAAAAATTTTTACCATTTGCCCATCAGGTTTAGTTGTATCCCAAGTTAATTTTCCCTTAAAACCAGTTATTTCTTTTACTAATTCTGCCAATTCTTTAATAGGTGTAGTTGTACCTGAAGAAATATTTATTGGCTCACTAGAGTTATAATTATCAATAAAATAAGGAATAACTTTTGCTACATCTCCTGCATAAACAAAATCTCGTTTAGGTGTGCCACTTCCCCACATTGCTACGGCTTCTAATTGGTTTAATTTAGCTTCATAAAAACGACGAACTAATGCAGGTATAACATGAGATTCATTGGTACGAAAGTTATCATATTCTCCATATAAATTACCCGGAATTAATACCACAGAATTTAAGTCATATTGAGTGCGATAAGATTGTGAAGCAACAATACCCATTTTTTTTGCACTAGAATAACCAGCGCTTTCTGGTTGAGGATAACCTTGCCACATTTGTGATTCATCGATGGGAGATGATGCCGTTGCAGGGTAGCTACA
This sequence comes from Geminocystis sp. GBBB08, assembly GCF_016743215.1. GTDB lineage: Bacteria > Cyanobacteriota > Cyanobacteriia > Cyanobacteriales > Cyanobacteriaceae > Geminocystis. The sequence goes on along the minus strand of NZ_VRZC01000091.1, from coordinate 5,554 downwards.
TCCTCCCATAGTATAGATCATTTTTTTGACTCTAAATTTGGCGGCTTGTTCAAAGACTAAAGCGGTTAAAAGGGTGTTACGATAATAAAAATCCGCAGGATAAGTACGATTTGCCCCAATTCCTCCCGAATAAGCTGCTAAATGTATTAAAATTTCTGGCTGTAAATCTTCAAACATTTTTACAACTTCAAGGGGATTCATCAAGTCGTAATTTTGCGAAGATAAACCAATAATTTCTCCTTGGGAATATTGTGTTTTTAATTGGGGTAACAAATGTCTGCCTAAAAAGCCACTGGCACCAGTGACAACTATTTTCATATTTTAACTATTTTCTCATCTTGTTTTTGTTCTCAATGATCATACAATATTTGGATCAGAAAATTTTGGCAAAGTTCAGGTAATCGAGAATAGGCAAACTCCTTTATTACTTTTTTCAGAGGAAGTAATAGTATTAAAATTGGTTCTTTAGTCGATATAGCAATCCTAAATCATTGGTTAAGAATTAAAAATTTAAACATAAATCTGTAAATCTCACTATACCTTAAAGCTGACCACTGAAAACTGATAGCTAACACCTCTGAAAATTTTACAACTCCCATAGGATTGCTATAGTATGCTTAGTTATTATTAAATAATTGATAGGATATTTAATCGTTAAAGTTTATACAATTCAAAAAATCAAAAAACATAATTTAGTATTTATATTTTCCTCTTCCCTTTTTTTTACTAATTTAGCATACTAACTCATCAAGAGCTTTAAAATTTGATATTTTCTAGTTTTAAATTTATTTTATTTTTAATTATGGGAGAAATTTATTCATTATTTTTATTCGAATAAGTCGAATCTAAATAATCATAGTAGCTTTTATATACATCAAAACCTGTTAATTTAACTCGAAAGTTAGGAGGATAGTTATATTTATTACTTGGATATTTATTTTTTAAATGAAGAATATAATAATAGGTTTTTTCCCATTTACTAAGATAACTTAAAAATAGTTGAAACTGACTATACAAGACTTCATATTTATAATTTAATGCTACATACTGTAAAATTCTAGCAATTATCAACTCATCTTCAGTTTCGTCTTTTTTAATTTTAATAACTTTAGTGGCTATATCCCTAAATAAACTATCATCATTTTTTACTAATAAAACAAAGGATTTTAAATCTTGAACTTTATTTATTCTATTCTGTTCTAGCAAATTTTTAATTTTTTTAAATAAATCCCAATATTCTAACTGATTAGTTTTTAATAATGAGAAAAACTTAGCTAAATTATCAATTTCAGAAATCATGAACAAATATTTCATATACAGTTTAATAATTTTTTGTTCTTTTTCTTCTGTTAATTTTAGGGTAAAAGAAGGGATTGATTTTCTTAACTTTTCCTGAAAAATTAGTTTATCACATTTTTGTTTAATTAAATCTAAAGAATATTCATAAAATGCTAAAAATACCGGGCTATTATACTCTGCTTCAATTTCGGTTAATTTAATTAAAGTGTCTAAATTATCTAATAAAGTTTTAAAAAACTCTTTCCCAATCACAAAATAATGTTGTTTATGTTGATTATATTTATCTAAATAGCTTTGTATTCTTGCGTAGGTTAAAAAGTCTTTTTCTGTAAATTTATCATTAAGTAAAGCCTTTACTGTTACAGTCATATTCTCTAACTTGTCTAGGGCAGAATTATAATGATATAAAATATCTTGAGGTATATCTAATTTTACAAACTGACTAGAAATATAATCCATAAGAGTTTTATTCCCTAGTAAAGGGCGATTCCACCAAGGTTTTTCTAGTGTTTCCTCTAGTATTAATTCTGCTTTCATGGTTTCACCCTCTTTGTTTGAAAATTCCTTTCATATATATGATCATAATCTCTTTTTTTTTATTAAACAATCAGTATATTTCGGTATTTTTATCAAGAGATGTTAACCAAAAAAATCTGATAAATATGATTATTTTTTTATACTTAAGAATTTTCTATTACTTGTCAATACTTAGATAGACTAAATTTCTCTCAATTATTTAATAGAGTTTTTACTTAGTCATTAAAGGATAATTCAATTTAATAATTTTAGAATGAAACGTCAACTATGAGCATTGCCCACTCTACTTTGAGATAAGATTATTAGTGGCAAATAAAACGGGAAATATCTTCTAATCGATCGACAATTAAAGGATAATCTAAAGTTGGACTTTCAATGACGATTAAAGGAATATTTAAAGCCTCTGCTACTTGATATTTAATTTCTTCCCCTCCTGCTTTACCTCCTGCTTTTGTTACAACTATTTCAATATTCCATAATTCCCATAAGGCTTTTTCAAAAGTAAAGTTAAAGGGAGGACGCATAGCTATAATACGATCACATTCAAAACCTGCTTGATAGGCTTTGGTAAGAGAATCATGATAAGGAAGTATTCTGGCGTAAAGTGTAGCTTGGTGATGAAATGCAGTGAATAAAGCTAAAGATTTTGCTCCTATAGTTAATAACACCCGTTTATTTGTTAGGGGTGAATCTTCTGTAATTAGAGAAGAAAGAGAAGAAATTACCGTTACAGAAGGCATTTTACCAATCAAATCAACCAATGGGCGCTCATATCTCAGATAAGGTAATGATAAATTCTGACAAACTTTGATTACTCCTTGAGAAATATTCACAGCAAAGGGATGACTAGCATCGATAACTTTATTAACTTGATTTTGTTTAATAAATTTTACCATCTCTGTTTCCGTGAGTTTACCTACGAAAATCTTTTGTTTTTCTAAAGACTGATAAAGTTGGGTGGCAGCGGTAGTTGTTACGGAAATAATCAAATTTTGATTCTGTTGTTTGAGAAAAGAGGCGATCGCCACACTTTCAGAAGTTCCTCCAATAAGCCAAATCACCATTTAATAGTTAAGAATGAATACCAATTATCTGAAATAATTTATTATATTGACGTAAATCTGTCTTAAGGCACGAGCCGTTGAAGTTAGAAGCTCCCATGGAGAGCAGCAGTTTAAGGGAGGTAATCACTCAAAGACAGTTACACTGTTAACCAACCGAATATTTGTTGCGCTGATAATTGTAAACTTTCCTGTAAATCCTCTAAGACAGTTAAATTTTCTTCATTGGACTTGACTTGAGGAAATTGATTTGGCTTTAATATCATAATAGACTCATCTTCAGAATCAATTAACCATCCTAATTGTGTACCTTGCTCAAGACAAAACATAATTTTTCTAATGACTTTATTCGCCGATTGTTCTGGTGATAAAATTTCAATTACCCAATCTGGGTAAATTTCAAAACGATTAGCAATTTTTCCTTGTTCATTTTTGGGAATCCTTTCCCAAGTAAAAACCGAAATATCGGACACGATAGAGACTCCTGCAAAAGTGCATCTTAACTCGGTAAAAGCATGAGCTAATTTGTTTGGTAAAACAATTTCGTTGATTTTTGTACCTAAACGTATCTGTAAAGTGCTATGTTGTCCTTGAGGCATGGGTTTTGGTTCTATTTTTCCATTGATATATTCACTATAGGGCTTCGTTTCGGGATATTTTAAAAACTGCTCTAAGGTTATATTTGGTTTAATTTGAGTTAGAGTTACCATTTTTGTATATAGTCAGGTTTACTTTTTTTATTTTCTAGGGGGATGGGATAATTATTGATGATCTTCAAAGGTGACTTGCTCATAAATGTCGGCGATATTTAACTGTAAATTTAATGATTCTAAAGATAGGGTTTCTTCTAGTGCCTCATATTCTCTTAATAACCATTGTCTGTGATTATTTTTACTAAACTGTTCGATTTTACAATTATATTGATCGATTAAAATGTACTCTTGTAATTCAGAAATGGAGCGATAATAGGTAAATTTAGTACCTCGATCGTAATCTTGTGTTGATTGAGATAACACTTCCATAATTAGCAAGGGATTGGTAATTGTCGTATTTCCTTTGTGATAAATAGGCTCACCACTGAGAATTATAACATCAGGATAAGTATATTGATTATAACGAGGTATCCATAGACGTACATCACCGATGAAAACTCGATATTTTAGCCCTTTCAGAGCGAATTTTAAATTAGCATAAATATTACCTGCAATTTGGTTATGATTGATTGTTCCTCCGGCCATAGGGATAATTTTTCCATTCCTATATTCATGTTTATACTCGGCTTTTTCGTCTAAGACAAGATATTCGTCTGAAGTATAGTTTTTTTTATCCCCAATCAAAGTTTCTTTTTGTTCAATAATTGTGGCTGTCATCATCTATCTTCCCATTTTCCTAAAATTTTAACTTCTCGATGTAGCAGTTTTTAGATCTAACATAGCTAATATTTCTTCATCGCTTATGCTTAATTGACTGAATTTACTATTTAGTATAGCTTCAATTATATTTAATTATTTTTGAAATTTCTCGTCATTTTCTGAGTCATCTAAGCAAAATTTGGGATTTAAGTGATAATTTTCCAGATCAATGTTAAAAATTGTGTTACTTAGGTTAAAGTGGTAGTGAGTTTACTTTAGTAAAAAATAGATCATTAAGAGAACATGGAAAAATCAGGAGCAACAACAAAAAAAATACGCTCCTTAAAAGATGCCCTCAATCGTTGTCAAGAATTAGGCATGAGACTCTCTCGTCAAAGACGTTTTATTCTTGAACTCTTGTGGTCACAACAGGAACACTTATCAGCAAAAGAAATTTACGATCGCCTAAATCAACAAGGGAAATATATTGGGCATACATCAGTTTATCAAAATTTAGAGGCATTATCAAATCAGGGAATCATTGAATGTGTCGAAAGACATGAGGGAAGACTATATGGTAATTTTTGCGAAGATCATAGTCATGTTAATGTACTAGACACTAATCAAATTGTGGATATACAAGTAGAATTACCCTCAGAATTAATTAAAACTATTGAAGAAAAAACAGGAGTAAAAGTGGATCATTATCGTATTGATTTTTACGGTTATAAAACCGAACCATCAGAAGTTATAACTTAATGGTTTTTAGCTAATTATTTATTATTTATTGTCTGGGATAAAATGTCTTCTACTAACACTAATAAAACCGAAGTTAATTTAATCTTATTAGATGATGATCCGATATTTCTTTTAGGATTAAGAGAAGTTTTAAAAGGAGAAAAATTTAAAGATATAAATGTGATTGCTACGGGTAAAATAGCAGATTTTTCTGTTTTATTAACACAGGATCAAAATAATCTATGGGTGGTATCTTTAGATTTTTATAAATATCCTTCTCAAAGCAATAACTTTCTTAAGTCTCTTGAAAAATTAAATATTAAGTATCCTGATTTATCATTAGTGATTTTATTACCTTGGGGTTTTGTTGGTGATTTTTCTCTTATCCCTGCTATTAAAGGATATTGTTATAAAAACAGTGAAATTGATGAATTAGTTAAAATTTTTCGGGCTTGTGCTTTAGGAGAAACTTGTTTTTATCTAAATAATTCTGTAGTAAAATCTCAAAATATTTATACTTGGTTTAATACTCAAATTAAGTTAGGCTTAAAACAAATTCAAGAAGAA
>NZ_VRZC01000090.1 GCF_016743215.1 Geminocystis sp. GBBB08 | reverse complement strand
GGTTATGGTTAACTCTTCAACTAAAACAAAATTTCTCGGTTTACAATAACCATTTAATAAACTACCCATTGCTCTTCTTACCGCCCCTTCATTACGACTACCTCCGTAGCGAATAATTCTGTCTAATTCTTGACGATATTGGTTAATGAGGATAAAAGGCATAAGTTATTGTTTAAGCTGAATTTTTTGTATTTGTTTATAATATAGCAATAATCCTAAATGATTCGTGGCAAAATCAACTTCAAAAATTTGGAAGCAAGGGGTTTAAACCCTTTGTTAAACTCAGATTTTAACATTTTCTACTATTTTTAAATATCCCACAACAAATTTAGGACTGCTATATACTGATTACTTACTTAAATAATAATACTATAACTTTCGTTAAGCCAAGACGCATTTAACTTACATTTTTTTATTAGGTTATTTCCCCGATGGAAAGCAGTCTAATGATAATAAGTTGCAATAACTGCCAAAATGAGATATATTATTTATAAGTATTTGATAAAAATTATCAATAAGAATCGGTTACTATGTATTAGGCAAGGTTAAAGTAAATATCTTGCTGATACTTTTTTTACAATTAGTTAGTAATAATTGAGAAAGATGTTCAAAAATCCTGATGTTCTGTGGCTCAATAGCAACCCTTATTTACTTCGTTTTAATTTACCTATCATTAAATATTTATCTAAATATGTCAAAATAGGTCAATGGGAGTATCAAATCAATGAAGATGAAGGTACATCCATAGATCAAGCTATAGAATTATTAGATGATTACTTAAGTTTAATTGCAAAACCAGTACATTTAATCGGTCATAGTACTTGCGGACTACTAGGTTTTTATTATGCGCAAAAATACCCCGAAAAAGTTAAATCTTTGACTATTTTAGGAGTCGGTGGTAATGCTGGTTGGGATTGGGTTAGTTATTATTATATTATGAGATCGAACCTCAAATGTAGTAAAGATATAATTTTAGCAAAATTAGCCAAGAATTTATTTGGTTATCATAATAAGTATTATCAAAAAGCCTTTATTCAACTATTAGAAAAAGCGTTATTATATTCTTTGTCTCCTCATTCTCTTTATCAAAGATTTAATTTGCCAATAACACCAATTTCTTCACCGTTAATGGTTTGTGGAAGTAAAAATGATCAAATTGTTTCTTGGGAGGAGATCAAAAAATGGCAAAATTATTTAAAACCTGAAGATTATTTATATCAATGCCCAGAAGGAGAACATTTTTTTCATTATTTTCAACCTCAATTATTATCAGAAAAAATAGTCAATTTTTGGAGTTTATTATCAAAAGATGAAGCTAATTTTAAGTTAATGGAAGGAAAGGTATCACATTGTATTTGATAGCTACCCCATTAAAATATTTTTCCCGGAGTCTTGAAATTCTGAAGTTAAACTGTTGATATAATATGAGGAAATTCTGAAATTATAGATAAATGTTCTTAATTAACCCTTTAACCACTCCTGTTATTTGGCAGAAAATCCAATGGATTCTTGATCCTGTTAGTTACTTAATGAAATCTTCTAAGGAACATCCTGATCTTTTCACAGGAGAAGTTTCGGGTTTTGGTGGTAAGTTAGTTTTTGTGTCTCATCCTTCAGCTATACAACAAATTTTAACCAACGATCGCCAATTATTTTTTGCCAATGGAGAATTAAACAATCTTTTAACGCCCATTGTGGGTTATTCTTCTTTGTTATCTTTAGATGGTGAAAATCATAAACGAGAAAGAAAACTATTAATGCCATCTTTTCATGGGGAAAGAATGGAGATTTATGGTGATTTAATTATCTCGATCACAGAAAATGTTTTTAATCAATTACAAGAAGGTAAAACATTTATTGTAAGGGAATTAATGCAGGAAATTTCTTTACAAGTAATTCTCAAAATTGTTTTTGGTTTATCAGAAGGTAATCAATTTGAAAGAATAAAAGAATTAATTAAAGCTATTTTAAATCGATTTAATTCTCCTATTAACATTAGTTTTTTGTTTTATAATTGGTTAAGAAAAGATTTCGGTGCATGGAGCCCTTGGGGTAGTTTTATGAAAACACAAAAAGAATTAGATGATTTAATCTACAGTGAAATTAGTCTTCGCCGTCAAGAAAATAACCTGAATAATACGGATATTCTTTCTACATTATTAATCGCAGTGGATGAAAATGGGAAAGGTATGACGAATCAAGAATTACGAGACGAGTTGATGTTAATGTTATTCGCTGGGCATGAAACTACTGCTATTGCTATGACATGGGCATTATATTGGTTATATCATTATCCTGATCTTAAAGCAAAATTACTCACAGAATTACAAGAAAATCCGCAAAAAGACGGAACTAGTATTTTTAAACTACCTTATTTAACGGCAGTGTGTAACGAAACTTTAAGAATTTATCCCGTAGCTATGTTGACTTTTCCTCGACAAGTAACCGCAGACACAGAATTATTAGGGCTAAAAATACCAAAAGATACTGTCGTTATGGGTTGTATTTATTTAACTCATCATCGGGAAGATTTATATCCAGAAGCGGATAAATTTAAACCCGAAAGATTTTTAAATCGCCAATATTCTCCCTATGAATTTTTAGCCTTTGGGGGAGGCGTTAGACGTTGTTTAGGAGAAGTTTTAGCTTTATATGAGATGAAACTTGTCATAGCCAAAATTATCACAACCTATGATTTTACTTTACCAACAAATCAAGAAATAAAACCAAAAAGAAGAGGAGTAGTATTAAGCCCTGAAGGGGGAGTTAAAATGATTTTTAAAGGAAAAATTCAATCTAACTTAGATCTTGCACCTCTATCATAAATTATTGGTTAAGGCGGAGAAAAGGGAAAAGTGAATAAAATTCAGATTAAAAGATTCAAGTTTGAATCTTAATTGACTAATCACTATTTACTATGGGGCAAATTCTCCTGAATAAATATTTTCAATAGGTGCTGGAGTAGCTAAATCACTATCAATAAAACTCCTTGCTGTTACCGTTACTAAAGCAAATAAAGCGATCAAAATTGTAATTAAAGGGACTATTTGTTGACGAATAAAATTCATAATCAATAAAGTTAATTTTATAGTAAATTATACGGATCAATTAGGAATAATTAAACCTTTGGAATTGAGCCAGTCAGGGTTATAAAGTCTGGATTGATAGCGAGCCCCACCATCACACAAAACTGTTACTATGGTATGACCATGCCCCATTTTTTTAGCTAAAGCAACCGCAGCACCTACATTTATACCGACAGAACCTCCCATAAATAAGCCTTCTTTTCGGAGTAATTGATAAATCACCCTAACAGCTTCTTGATCATCAATTTGAATAGCATCATCAATAGGTACATTTTCCATATTGGCAGTGATGCGACTGTTACCGATGCCCTCAGTAATAGAATTACCTTCTATTTTGATTTCTCCTGTTTTGATATAACTATATAAACCGCTACCCATAGGATCAGCTAAAACACATTGTATATCAGGATTTTGATCTTTTAAAAATAAAGATACCCCAGCAAAAGTACCTCCAGTGCCTGTTGAGGCTACCCAACCATCAATTTTGTGGTCTGTTTGTTCCCAAATTTCTTTACCTGTCGTTTCGTAGTGAGCTTGACGGTTAGCTAAATTATCAAATTGATTTGCCCAAATAGCGTTATCCATTTCTGAGGCAATTCTACCTGATAGTTTAACATAGTTATTGGGATCTTTATAGGGAACAGCAGGTACAGCCATAACTTGTGCCCCTAGGGTGCGTAAAGCGTCCATTTTTTCCTGTGATTGAGTTTCAGGTATCACAATTACACATTTATAGCCTTTAGCATTGCAAATATGAGCTAAACCGATGCCTGTATTTCCGGCAGTGCCTTCTACCACCGTGCCCCCTGGTTTTAGTAATCCTTGAGCTTCTGCTTGTTGAATTATGTATAATGCAGCTCGGTCTTTTACCGAACCTCCTGGATTCAAAAACTCTGCTTTGCCTAAAATTTCGCACCCTGTTTCTTCACTGAAGCTATTTAAGCGAATTAAAGGGGTATTGCCAATAGTTCCAACGAAGCCGTCTTTAATATCCATTTCTCAGTTTTTGGTTAATTCTTATCATCTCAATTTCCTATTGTACAATTCAATGAACTTCGGTAGGAATCTTATTCTCTTTATTTTTGTGAAGAAAAAATTTTTTACTTAAAACCTTGACTTTTTTTTTTTTTTTGATACATAATATTAAATGTACCAATTAACTGCGGGTATAGCTCAGTGGTAGAGCGTCACCTTGCCAAGGTGAATGTCGCGCGTTCGAATCGCGTTACCCGCTTTTTTAATAAGTTTGTCACTGTAAACTTTGGTCTTATTTTTAAAATTGTTTGTAATAAGGGATTTAGTCTTACTTATATTTATTAGTTAATCTTAAAGGGCTGACTACCAGCTTAAAATTGGGTTCGTTCGTAGTGATGGCTTTAGCCTTATTTATAAGCCCTTTAGGGCTGACTACCAGCTTAAAATTAGTTAAAATTTAAAATTCATTGCCCTACTATGAGCCTAAAATTAGTTAAAATTCAATAGTAGTTGATTAACTAAGAAGATGAATATAAGTAGTGCGTTACCGACTTTTGTTGTTACTCTCCGAGAAGGTTTTGAAGCAGCATTAGTAGTAGGAATTGTCTTTGCTTGTTTACAAAAAGCACAAAAACCTGAATATTATCGTTGGATTTATTCTGGAGTCATTGCTGGAATTATTGCTAGTATTTCTGTTGGTTGGTTTCTTTGGAGTAGTTTACAACATATAGACTCTAGTCAATCTTTTTATGCTCCTGTATTGAAAGAAGTCTTAAAAACTTTGTTTGCTCTGATGGCGATCGCCATGTTAAGTTGGATGTTAATTTGGATGAGTAAACAGGCAAAATCTTTTAAGGGTGAAGTAGAAGGGGCAATTAATGCAGTTTTAATCAATGAAAATGCCGGTAGTGGAATTTTTTTATTAGTCTTTATCGCCGTTTTAAGAGAAGGTTTTGAGACGGTTTTATTTATAGCGGCTAAGTTTCAATCTGATTTTTTGAGTCCGAGTATTGGAGCTATTTTAGGATTAATCTTAGCAAGTTTAATGGGATGGTCATTATTTTATTGGGGAGTTAAAATTAATATTCGTTTATTTTTCCAAATTATGGGAGTTTTTCTTTTATTAATTGTGGCAGGTTTAGTTATTAGTGCTTTTAAAAATTTAGATGGTGCTGTGACAATTCTTAGTCAGATTAACTCTAATTATGAAAGTTTATGTTTCTTTAATCAAGGCTCTTGTTTATTAGGTATCCCGATTTGGAATACCCATAACTTTTTGCCTGATAATCAATTTCCAGGTATCATTTTAAAAACTTTATTTGGTTATCGAGATCATCTTTATTTAGTACAATTAATTGCTTATTTTCTATTCTTAGGTATTGTGGGTAATTTATATTTTTCTAGTTTAAAATCAGATAGTAATTGATCATCAGTAATGACTAATTATAGTTAAATAATTACTTAACTTATAATTTCTAATTTCTAATTCCTAATTCCTAATTATTTACCATGTTTAAAAAATATGATTTCACCCAAAAATTTCCTAATCAAACACTAAAAGCTGGAGAATGTATCTTTCAAGAAGGAGATAAAGGAGAATTTGCCTATATTATTGATGAGGGAGAAGTAGAAATTTCCACAACTTCTGTTAATAATGAACGAATTATTTTAAATATTCTCAAAACAGGTGATTTATTTGGCGAATTAGCTTTAGTTGATGGTAGTCCTCGATCAGCTTCCGCTTATGCTAAAACTAATGTGGCGTTAACTATTGTTACCAGTGAGCAAGTTAAGACGAGAATTGAAGATGCTGATCCTATTTTAAAGTTATTATTAATGGTAGTAATGAAATATTTTCGCTCGGAAACTGGTAGATTAAGATCAGGAAAAGAAGTATTAGATCAATTAACTTTAGAAAACACTAAAAAGGATTATGAAGATAAAATTTCTCATGCTATTGATTTAATTAGATTAGAAAGTGAATTAAGAAATGCTTTTGATCGAAATGAATTAATCCCTTTTTATCAACCTATTATTGACTTAAAAACTAATTTAATTGTTGGTTTTGAGGTTTTATTGAGGTGGTTTTCTCCTACTAAAGGAAATGTTTCTCCTGGTATTTTTATCCCTTTGGCAGAATCGACATCATTAATTATTCCTATTGGAGAATGGTTATTAAAACAAGGTTTAAAGGCAATTGAAGAAATAAAAAATAAAACTAATTATGATATATTTTTAAGTATAAATGTGGCAGAAAAACAAATTTCCTATGCTGATTTTTTAACTAGTTTTAAGAGTAGAATTAACGCATCTTCTGTGAAGCCTCAACAAATCAAATTAGAGATTTTAGAACGCAGTTTATTTGAAGGAGAAAATGCCTTTTCTTTAGTAAATCAATGTCGTGATTTTGGCTTACCTTTAGTTATAGATGATTTTGGTACGGGCTATGCTAATTTATCTTATTTAAAAAACTTTAAATTTGATACCATGAAAATCGATCAATCTTTTGTTAAAGATTTAGAAAATAGTGATAAAGATCTTATTATTTGTCGTACTTTAATTGATTTATCTTTGGGGTTAAATATGACTACTGTAGCTGAAGGAATTGAAAATAAGTTACAGTTAGATATTTTGCGATCACTAGGTTGCAATTATGGACAAGGATATTTCTTCTCTCCGGCTCTACCCCTAGAAAAAGCCATAGATTTAATTCAAAAACAAGAAATAAATAGGTTATAAAAAGATTTTGGTCAAATTTGCTCTAAAATCAATCATATTCAAGAAAATTGACATTTATGCGGATATTTATTACTACAGGAGAAGTTTCAGGAGATTTACAAGGAGGATTATTAGTTGAAGCACTTTATCGACAAGCTGAAAAACAAAATATTTCTTTAAAAGTTGAAGGTTTAGGCGGCGAAAAAATGCGCATTGCTGGTGCTAATATTATTGCTGATACTACCCGTATCGTTTCCGATGGTTTGTTATAATCCAGGCCTTGTATTATCCCTACATGGAAAATTCAACAACAAGCTAAAAAATATTTAGAAGCTAATTTACCTGATGTAATTATTTTAATTGATTATTTAGGCCCTAATTTAGCGATCGCATCTTATTTAAAGCAAAAATTGCCAAAAATCCCGATAATTTGGTATATTGCACCACAATTCTGGGTTTGGACTCCATTAGGGCAAGATGTTAAGCAATTAGTTGCTGTTACCGATAAATTACTAGCAATTTTCCCTGAAGAAGCTAAATTTTATCAAGAAAAAGGGTTAAGTAGTATTTATGTAGGACATCCATTAACTGATCGCCTCAAAAATGCACCCACAAGAGAAGAAGCGAGAAAAAAATTGGGTATTCAAGAAGCAGAAAAAATGATTGTTTTATTACCGGCATCTCGTCAACAGGAATTAAAATATTTATTACCAGTAATGTTGGAATCTGTGGAAAAACTCCAAGAAAAAATACCATCGGCTTGTTTTTATTTACCGATTTCTTTAGCTAAGTATCGATCGCCAATTGAAAGTTTAATAACAAAATATAAAGTAAAGATAAATTTATTTGAAGGAGAAACTTTAGAAATATTAGCCGGGGCAGATTTAGCGATAACCAAATCAGGTACAGTAAATTTAGAGTTAGGATTATTAAAAATTCCTCAAGTGGTGATTTATAAAGTCAATGCTTTTACTATTTGGGTAGCTCGTAAAATTTTAAGATTTTCTGTTAGTTTTATTTCCCCTGTTAACTTAGTTTTAATGAAAGAAATAGTACCAGAATTATTGCAAGAAAAAGCGACTTCTGAAAATATTTTTAACCTTAGTTTAGAATTATTATTTAATCAATCTCGACAAGAAAAATTACAATTAGAATATAAAACTATGATCGAAACCCTTGATAATGGAGTTGATTCTGTGAGCGATAAAGTTGCCCAAGAAATTTTACAATTTATGAAAATCTCCTAATTTTTTGAGAACTTTTAGTTATCTTTAGATCAAGTCCGCTATTAGTATTGAACTTCCGTTTAATGAGGGTGAAATTAACTCACTAAAAAATCTAAGTTAAATGCTATGATACTCAGAGCAAAAAATTATTAGTTGCCAAAGTTAGGCAGTCAAAAAAATTAACAATGGGAAAAATTTGGGAATTAGATTTTTATTCACGTCCAATTTTAGACGACAATAACAAGAAACTATGGGAAATCTTGATTTGTGAAAGTCCGACTTCTATTGATACCAATCTTAACTCTTTATTCCGCTATTCCCAATTTTGTTCTAACAGTGAAGTTAATTCTCTGACTCTTAAAAATGCCATCCTCACTGCTATCAAAAAATCAGGTGAAACTCCTAATAAAATTCGATTTTTTCGCCGTCAGATGAATAATATGATTATCAAAGGTTGTGAAGAAGCTGGAATAGCCGTTTTTTCTTCCCGTCATACCTACGCCTTAAATCAGTGGTTAGAAGAAAGAATGAATAACTTTTACCCACAACAACAAGGATATGACGAAAAAGCTCAACAATCAAAAACAGTACAATATCCTCAAAGTAATGCCATTAATCTGCCCGATGCCGTCAAAGGAGATAAAAAAGATAAATGGGCATTGGTAAGTCTTTGTGCTAGTGATTTAGCCCAGATGAAAGAATGGGATATTGCTTTTGGAGAAGCCTTCCCCCTCGTCATGGCAAATATTAAACCTGAGATGAGAATACCCGGATTGATTATTTTCTCTAAACGGGCGTTACCTTTAGCAGGGTGGATGTCAGGGTTAGAATTAGGTTATTTAAGACTAGAAAAGAGTCAATTTCCGAAAATATCGTTAGAAACGGGAGTTAGTGATAGTTGGATTCTTGCCAATCTCACCGATAAGGCTACCCTAGGGGAAGGGGAAAATTTTGAAAAAGCGAAAAAACAAGCCAACGGAGTTCACTTTTTGGCGGTACAATCTTCACTAGAATCAGAATCTTTTGCAGGTTTTTGGTTATTATTGGACAATTAGAATTTAGAATTTAGAATTTAGAATTTAGAATTTAGAATGACTAAGACAAAATATGGGTTTCAAAACTGCTATCTAATCACTAATCATCCCATCACTATTAACTATTAATTACCTATTAACTATTAATTATTAACTATTATTATGAGTGAAAGAACAATTATTACTGGCTCTGGTATTCCCCTAATTGGTAATGATATTGACACCGATCGCATTATTCCAGCTCGTTTTTTAAGATGTGTTACCTTTGATGGCTTAGGAGAACAAGTATTTGCTGATGATAGAAGTGCGATGAATGGCAAACATTCTTTTGATTTACCTCAATATCAAAAGGCAAAAATTTTAGTAGTTAATGCTAACTTCGGTTGTGGTTCAAGTAGAGAACACGCTCCTCAAGCTATCGCTCGTTGGGGGATAGAAGCTATTGTAGGAGAAAGTTTCGCTGAAATATTTTTCGGAAATTGTTTAACTATGGGTATTCCTTGTGTTACTACTTCTTCAGGTAATATTAGAAGTATTCAAAATTTATTACAAGAAAATCCTCAAATTTCGATGACTTTAGACTTAGAAAGTTTAAAAGTGCAATGTGGGCATTATAGTAGTACGGTAAAAATGGATTCGGGTGCTAGGAATATGTTAACAACTGGAAAATGGGATACTTGTGGTTTATTGACTAAAAATATAGAAGAAGTAAAAGCTACAGCGACAAAATTACCTTATTTAAGCTGGTAAATTTTTAAATTTTGCCCCTTACCCTTTGCTATATATCCTATCCTTATTGAAAAATTTAGATCTAACTCAGATTTTACATCAGTACAATAATACTAATGAAACCAAACCGGAAAAATTCATTTTAGAAGTTTTAAAATCAATTCTTATACGTGAGAGAGTCGATCGAAAAGTCACCCTTTAAGCCTCCCCTTCAAAACCGTGCATGAGACTTTCACCTCCCATGGCTCCTCCTCGCTTTTTTCGGTATTACTTTCATTCCTAATCTTATTGAGACAAAATTTGTTACTTTATTCCCATTTTTATAAACTCTGAAATAACTCTAGCACTTTCTCCCATGCGTCTTTTGCTGATTCTTGGTGATAAGTTGCTCTAGCATCGCAAAAAAAGCCATGATCTGCATTATCATAACAGAAGATGCGATAGTCAATGTTATGCTTTTGTAACTCGCTTTTAATTTGCTCTATTTGTTCAACAGGGATACTTAGATCTTTTAAGCCAAAAAACCCGTAAATTTTGCCTTTAATATCTTTTGTTTTCGTAATTGTAGCAAAATTTTCATTTGGACACCAAGTACTAATTCCTGCCCCGTAAAATGAGGCTGTTGTTTTTATATCGGGTAAAATAGCTGTTAAATATGCTACATGACCTCCAAAACAAAAACCAATACTACCGACACCAGTTTTTTTGACTTTGGGTAATTGATATAAATAGTTAATAGTGGCTTGTATATCGCTCAATAATTCTTCTGCTTTAGTCTTATTTTTATATTCCCTACCAATTTCGATAGCTTCTGGGGTATATCCTACTGCAAAATTTGGGGCTTGACGTTGATAAATGGCAGGTGCAATGGCAATATAACCTTCTTTTGCAATGCGACAAGTAACATCTTTGATATGATCATTTACGCCAAAAATTTCTTGAATAACGATAACAGCAGGTAAAATTTCCTTGGTGTCAGGTTGTGCTAAAAAACCTTGAATAAGTAAATCTTGATTGGGAATATTAACGTTAGAAGTGGTAATGTTCATGATCATTGAGAATAAATAGGGTATCGTGTTGGGAATCAGAAAGCCATAAAAATTTTAGATTTTAGAATTTAGAATTTAGAATTTAGAATGAAGATTCTACCATTGCCTCGATGCCCCGTTGCCCATTCCCTTCCTACCTTTTAAGGGAAATAAAGGAGGTTATCCCTACTCTCACCAAAACACGATGAAGCAATCCTTAAGTAGAAAATAATTGCGGTTTAATACATCCTCAATGGGATAGAAAAGTTTATCCAAGTTTAATCTTGTCTTCTACTTCCTGAGAATTAATTAAACCTATCTTATGAGCATTTTTTGATTTAAGGTTAATTGAGGCAATTAGTGCAAATGTTCCTCCCATAATACCAATAAGTAACCATAAAGAGAAAAAATAACCTTTACTATCGGCTATAATTCCGGCCGTTAAACCAATTAAACAATGTAATAACATCAAGGAAAAAACTAAATTAGGATCAATATTAGTAAAAATTTCTGACATCTTGAATAAAAAAATCTATTTGCCTTTATAGGTAGAAGCGATATGTAACTCTTTTAGTTGTTTACTATCAACTTGTGCTGGTGCTTCGGTTAATAAACAACTAGCTTGTTGAGTTTTAGGAAAAGCAATAACATCTCTGATAGAATCTTCATGAGCTAATAACATTACCAGTCGATCGAGTCCATAAGCAATACCCCCATGGGGAGGAGTGCCATATTCAAAGGCTTCGAGTAAAAAGCCAAATTTATTTTTTGCTTCTTCTTCTGATAAACCAATAGTAGTAAAAACTTTTTCTTGTGTTTCTCTTTGATGTATTCTCAAACTACCTCCGCCGATTTCGACACCATTTAAGACTAAATCGTAAGCTAAAGCACGGGCATTGGCTAAATTGTCTAAGTCTTTGGGGTTAGGTGCTGTAAAGGGATGATGTAAGGCTTCAAGGCGTTTTTCCTCAGCATTCCATTCAAACATAGGAAATTCTGTTACCCAGACTAAGTTTATTTGATCTTCATCAATTAACCCTAGTTGTTCACCTATAACTAATCTTAGTCGATCGAGGGATTTGTTGACTATAGTCGTCTCTCCGGCACTAAATAAAAGTAAATGCCCAGGTTTTGCCCCTGTTTTTCCTAATAATTCCTGTTTTTGCTCATTACTTAAGTTATCTTTAATAGCACCAATGGTGTCTATTTCTCCATTTTCCCTAACTCTAATATAAGCAATACCCTTAGCCCCAGCAATAGTTGCTTCCGTGAATAAATCTCCTCCCGGTTTAATTCTGACATTGGAAATTTTATCGTTACCGTTAGGGATGGGTAAAACCTTGACTTTACCACCGCTAGAAATGGCTGAAGCAAAAACTTTAAACCCTGAATCTTTCATTATGTCGGAGACATCTACTAATTCTAAACCAAAACGGGTATCAGGGCGATCGCTACCATACTTATTCATGGCTTCTGCGTAAGTTAAACGGGGGAAAGGGCGGAGTAAATCAATATTTTTGACATTTTTAAAGATATGACAAATTAAAGCCTCATTAAGCTCAATGATCTCATTTTCCGACATAAAACTCATTTCCATATCAAGTTGAGTAAATTCCGGTTGTCTATCCGCGCGTAAGTCTTCATCTCTGAAACACCTTGCAATCTGATAATAGCGATCAAATCCTGATACCATCAACAACTGCTTAAACAACTGCGGTGATTGAGGTAAAGCATACCATTGCCCTTCATTTACCCTCGAAGGTACTAAGTAATCTCTCGCCCCTTCTGGAGTTGAGCGAGTTAGTACTGGCGTTTCAATTTCTAAGAAATTTTGTTCATCTTCAAGAAAACGACGCATCGCTTTGACTACTTGATGACGTAGCTGTAAATTACGACTCATGCGCTCTCGTCTCAAGTCTAAGTAACGATATTTGAGTCTTAAATCTTCCCTAATGTTTTCTTCTTCAATGGTGGAAACTTGGAAAGGTAACTGTTTACCAACAGCATTGAGTAATTGAATTTCAGTGGCATAAATTTCAATTTCTCCCGTAGATAATTTGGGGTTAAGGGATTCAGCTGGGCGTTGGGATACTTTACCCGTGATTTTGACAACATATTCGTTGCGCAAACTTTCCGCATTTTGGTATGATTCAGGAGTACGTTGAGGATCACTGACTATTTGCACTACACCAGAGCGATCGCGTAAATCAACAAAAATAACACCACCGTGATCTCGTCTGCGATCAACCCAACCAAAAAGAGTTACAATTTTATCTAAATGTTCAAGGCGTAAATCGCCACAATAGTTAGTTCTCATAATAAGTTATTTTTTATACCAATACCAATATACAGTTTTTCGACTCTCCAACAAAGTCATACAAACTTTCTATTCTAATAAGTTTTAAGTGTTAGGTGTTAGGTGTTAGATGTTAAGTGTTAGATAAGCTAAGAAGTATTTAACTCACATTTTTTATTAATTCTTAAAAATAATTGAAATTCTCAACTTTCCTAGCTTAATGGATTTTAGCAACTACGAAACAAGATGCCTATTCGTCATTCCTGATTATTCTACCGTTTCTGTATTTTTTAATAAAGTTACTCTTATATCATCAATAGCATTATTTAATTGATTAATTTTTTCTTCTAAACTTAGTCTTCGGTCTTCGATTTCTTCCCCATCATCTATAATGGAATATCCTCTGGTTTTTCTCGGTAATTGGTTATCATAATTACTTTTATTTTCGTTATTTTTATTAGCTATTACTGTGCCGATTATTCCACCGACAATACCACCAATAATACTGCCCAACAAAAATCCACCACCAAAATTATCTTTTTCACTCATAATCTTTTTATTTTATTTTTTATATTTAATTATTTATTAAAAATAAGGGTTTAAGAGTCTTAGTTGACGAAATTTTATCTACCTCAAAGAATTAAATTTAGTAAATAATTGTCGAAAATCAATTTCAATAATGTTTAAGTGAATTCTCTCCTAGTCGAATAGTCTTAAGAGTCTTAAGAGTCTCACCTTCACCGACAATTTTATGTCGAAATTAAGTGATACCAGACACCTCGGCACCTTTTTTAAGAAATAATTTATCACGATGAGAAGTAACAGAGCCTTATTTATGAATATCATTATTATCATAAGTGCCAAAACTGCGATCGCCAGCGTCTCCTAATCCGGGTACAATATAACCATGATCATTGATTTGCTCATCAATCATAGCAGTATAAATGTTCAAACTGGGATAGTTAATGCTTAATTTTTGTAAAGCTGGTGGAGCTGCTACAACAGATATAATACGAATAAAATCAGGATTTCCTCCTCGTTTAACAATTTCATTCATCGCTAACATAATAGATCCACCAGTGGCTAACATTGGATCTAATATTAGAATATGAGTCTCATGTTCAAATTTTAGAGGTAATTTATTCAAATAACAGCTAGCCTCCAGAGTTTCCTCGTTTCTTACCACTCCTAAATGATAAGTAACAGCAAGGGGTAACAAAGTTTGACATCCTTCCCATAAGGTTAAACCCGCCCTCAAAATAGGAATCGTGGCGATCGCCGTGTGAGGATTGATAAAAGTAGCGGAAGAATTGGCTAAAGGAGTTTCTATTTCTACATTCATCGTTGGCAACCATTCCCGAATCGCCTCATAAGTTAACCAACGCCCTAATTCTACCATTGCGGTTTTAAAAAGAGTTGAAGGAGTAGTTTTATCTCTTGCCACCCCTAGCCAATGCTTTATTAAAGGATGAGGAGGTACAAAAATTTTTAATTGTGGAGGCATAACATTTTTTTTATTTGCAATTATTTGGTTAAGTTATCATATCAATAGACAATTAACAATAAATTTTTTTAGAGAAGTCAAGCAACAGGCACTTTTATAACACCCTTTTAAATAATTTTAATTTTTAGAGCTTAATTATTGTAAAAAACCAATTAATGGTAACTTGAAATATTGTATTGGTGCAAGATCTG
>NZ_VRZC01000008.1 GCF_016743215.1 Geminocystis sp. GBBB08 | reverse complement strand
CTATAGAACCTATTTGATATTTACGCCTGTAACCCAAATAACAAAAGGCTTTGACGAGATTAAAGTATTTCTTCTGAAATCATTATTATGTAACCATTCTAAAAAAGATACCAAATGGGTTCTATAGTAATCTTATCTAAATTGTCAAAATTTTTTGATTTAATTCCCCACTTTATTAAGCAGGGTATTTTCAAAATCGAAATAATTTATTTATATGCTTTGACGCATTGTTCCACTAAAGGTGCAACTTGATCAATATCTTTCCAACCTAAAATATTAGTTTCTTTTTTTTCTAAATTTTTATAGCTACGGAAAAATTCGGCAATCTCCCCTAAAATATGAGGAGCAACATCTTTCATAGACTTAACATGATCATAACGTGGATCTTCTGCCGGTACACATAATATTTTCTCATCTCGATCGCCCCCATCAATCATTTCTAACATACAAATAGGACGAGAAGCAATAACACAACCGGGGAAAGTAGGCTCATCCATCATCACCATACCATCAAGAGGATCACCATCATCGGCTAAAGTATTAGGCACAAAACCGTAATCATAGGGATATTTAACAGAAGAAAACAATACTCTATCCAAAATAAAAGCATTCATCTCTTTATCAAACTCATATTTATTTTTGCCACCGCCGGGTATTTCGATTAAAACGTTAATAATACCAGCTTTAGGTTGAGCGGGAATTTTTGATAAATCCATTTTTAATACTTCCTTAACTTAAATTTACAAAGACGGTTAATATTTAACCATAAAAAGAGAAGGATAATATCGGGTTTTCTTGGTGATGATTTTTTGGTGCGCAAAGATTTTTTAGAGTTAAGGATTAGGAAAAAAACTTGCTTTACTCACAATAGTTAATAAACCGGCTACTAATACTCCCACAATGCTTAAAAAACTTAATGTTAAGGTGTTGAGACGACTATTCACTTCCTCAAAACGCTTATCTACAGCATCAAAACGTTTATCTACATTATCAAAACGCTTATCTACAGCATCAAAACGTTTATCTACAGCATCAAGACGTATATTGAAATTTTCTTGATTTTGTTCTAATTTTGCTACTTTTATTTTGATTTCCGTAATGTTATCGGTAATTTTATCTAGTTTGTTATTTACTTGGGTTAAAATTTCTTTTAAATCCGTTTCAATAATTGTACTTATTTATTATTTTTCTACTTGATTATCTCTAATCAATAGTTTACCTTGTACTATTTATTTTTACTACCGCTTCTCTCAATTCTGCAAAAAATCTAATGTTAATTATTCATTCTTCATTATAAAATTGACTTTAGCAACAAAAATGTTGTTAAACTATTGAATAACTACTATATTTAAAAATTAATATGAGCGCTTCCGTTAAAACGTTAGTTAATCAGCCTTATAAATACGGATTTATTACAGATATTGAATCAGATACCATTCCTAAAGGGTTAAGTGAAGATGTGGTTAGATTGATTTCTGCAAAAAAAAATGAGCCTGAATTTATGTTAGAATTTCGCCTCAAGGCTTATCGTCAATGGCTCAAAATGATTGAACCACAATGGGCGCACGTCGGTTATCCTCAAATTAATTATCAAGATATTATCTATTATTCTGCTCCTAAACAACAAAAAAAGAAACTTGATAGTTTAGATGAAGTTGATCCCACTTTACTAGAAACCTTTGAAAAATTAGGTATCTCATTATCTGAACAAAAAAGATTAAGTAATGTTGCCGTTGATGCCATTTTTGATAGTGTTTCTATCGGTACAACTTTTAAAGAAAAATTAGCGAAAGATGGCGTTATTTTCTGCTCAATTTCCGAAGCCTTACAAGAACATCCTGACTTAGTACAAAAATATCTAGGCAGTGTTGTGCCAGTTGCTGATAACTATTTTGCCGCCCTTAACGGTGCTGTCTTTAGTGATGGTTCATTTGTATTTATTCCCAAAGGGGTAAAATGTCCGATGGAATTATCTACTTATTTTCGGATTAATAACGGTGATACTGGACAATTTGAACGAACTTTAATCGTAGCTGAAGAAGGGGCATCTGTGAGTTATCTTGAAGGTTGTACTGCTCCTATGTACGATAGTAACCAACTTCATGCGGCAGTAGTAGAATTAGTGGCTTTAGATAACGCAGATATAAAATATTCTACAGTGCAAAACTGGTATGCAGGGGACGAAAAAGGTAAAGGCGGTATTTATAATTTTGTTACCAAGCGCGGTTTATGTAAGGGTGTTAACTCGAAAATTTCTTGGACTCAAGTTGAAACTGGATCTGCTATAACATGGAAATATCCTAGTTGTGTCTTAGTGGGTGATAACTCCATCGGTGAATTTTATTCCATCGCTTTGACTAATAATATGCAACAAGCCGATACAGGTACTAAGATGGTGCATATTGGCAAAAATACCCGCAGTACAATTATTTCTAAGGGAATTTCGGCAGGAAACTCGAAAAATAGCTATCGTGGGTTAGTGAAAATAGGAAATAAAGCCACCGGTGCCAGAAATTACTCTCAATGCGATTCCATGTTAATTGGTGACAACGCCGAAGCGAACACTTTTCCTTATATTCAAGTGGATAATAATGGTGCTAAGGTTGAACATGAAGCCTCTACTTCTAAAATCGGTGAGGATCAATTGTTCTATTTTGCTCAACGGGGTATATCCGAAGAAGACGCAGTATCAATGTTAGTAAGTGGCTTCTGTAAAGATGTGTTAAACGAGTTACCTATGGAATTTGCCGCCGAAGCTGATAAACTTTTGAGTCTCAAGTTAGAAGGTAGTGTTGGGTAACAAGGAGTAATAAGGGGTTTAAACCCCTTGCCTTGCCTATATACAATTAATTTGGGTGTGGTTCTTTTAAAAAGAAAAATATTGAATCAAGCCCTTTAGCACTTGTGGAAGCAATGATGTGTGGTAGAGTTGCGATCGCAACTTCCGTCGGAGGGATTCCTGAACTTTTAGAAGATGAGATTACGGGTTTTATTGCCCAAGGAGTTCCATCGAAGCGGTTGACTCTGCCTTAGAAAGAGCATGGCAACGTCGTTATGAGTGGGCATATATGGGAAAAATGGCTTCCATTGCCGCCAGAAATTTTATTTCACCCCATCCTGAAAAAGATTTAGCAGAGCGTTTAATTAAATTATGTGAAAACACTTAACGAAAAAAATATCATTCCGAGTGATAGCGTATCTGTTCGTAGTAAGGGTTTTAACCCTGATTCTATTTTTTTCTTTAGTTATTTTCCTTATTGAAGATCTTAGTTACATTTGAAGGAATAAAAGTTACTTCATTAATCAATATTTTATGATTTATTCACAGATAAAAACTAATAAATTAACTTTTATCAAAGAAAAATTGCTATCTGTTTTTAATTTATTTCGTGGTAGTGATTGGTGGTTATGCCAAACTCCAAAATTACTTGCTGTTGGGTATGCTGAAATTTTACTGGAAGGAATATCGCCACAAAAATCAATTACTACAGTTATTCCCCTTATAACTTCTATGTTCTTTGTGGCTGCTTATGGACATGTAGTTAATGATACTTTTGACATAGAATCTGATCTACGAGCAAACAAGCCCAATAGAATAGCTTACCTCTCTAAATTAAAACGTACTTTCCTAATCATAGGATTGGCAACTGCTGGGATAATTCCTTGGATATGGATTGGATTTATGCCATTTTCAGTATTTTTACTTACTACTTTATATCTATCCTTAACCATTTATGCTGTACCGCCTTTAAGACTTAAAGAAAGGGCTGCTTGGGGTGTATTTAGCGATTCTTTCTCTGTACATCTAGTACCAACTCTATTAGTGGCTACTATATTTTCACACCTAAACGATACTACTAGACTAGAAAGTAATATCTTCGCTGTTGTATCAAGCGCTTGCTTCTTTTTGATGGGGATTCGGGGAATTATATCCCATCAAATTTCAGATCAAGAAAACGATTTAAAATCTGGGGTTAAAACATTAATAACAAATTTGGAATTAGCGGGGGTTAATCAAATTAGACTCTGGGTTACTCGCTTCGTCTTACCTGCCGAAATCATTTTTCTGGTGGCAATGTTAAGCATTATTTCTCAATTTCAACCTTTGCTGATAGTTTTCTTTATCTTTTATGCAATTTTGAGTATTATCAACTTTAAATGGTGGTTTTTTAATACAATCAATTTAACTTATCTTGAAGGTTATTATATATTTCCTCACGATTTATATGAAGCATGGTTGCCTTTATCTTTACTGTGTTTTTTGTCATTACAAGAACCTACCTTTGTTGTCTTGTTAGCACTACATATACTGTTGTTTTATCCCGGAATAATCGGTAGATGGAGTTCGTTAAGTCCAATTTTTGTTTCCGCCATAAGTTATATTCAAAGAAACAAAAATTTCTGGAGGTGAAATTATCCCCTAACTACAAATACGAGCAATGAATTACAAACTATAGATAGAGAATCATTTATGCAATCACCACCAACTGAATTAGAAATTAGTATATCCAAAGCTATAAATTTCTTAGAACAAAACCAACTGGATGATGGTGAATTTCCAACTGTCTTGCCTAAAGAAATGTTGAAGCTAACTTATCAAAATTTTGGCATTAATGATGAGCTAACCGAAAATCTAGTTTTTGATAGCTCCCCATTTGTCACTTCATTAATTTTGTATTCATTAAGTTTTTTAAGACATGAAGATAAAGTAAAAGATTTAATAAATAAGGGGCTGAGTTTTCTTTTAAGTCAAATGGAAAAAGGTGGTTTATGGCGATATTGGTCATCGAAGAATAAATTACACATGACCATCCCACCAGATCTAGATGACATCTGTTGCATCTCCTATGTTGTAAAAATGAACAACATTGCGTTTCCAAATAACACTAAAATAATTCTTGAAAATAGAAATGATCGAGGCTTATTCTATACATGGCTACTCAACAACTCTCCGAGAAGACTAATTTCATCAATTTTAACATGGGGTAAATCTTTTGCTCATGTCGATAAAATCTGGAACTTAACAAATAAAGACGATATTTGTTGTGCCGTTAATGCCAATGTCGCCTTATATCTTGGCGAAATTCCACAAACTCAGAAGTTAATTACTTATCTGACGGGTATTGTTATTAACGATACCGAGGATAAAGATATCTCCTTTTACAATCACAAGCTAGGCTTCTACTATATGCTTTCAAGAGCATATTTCAATGGCGTAACATCCTTAAGATTTGTAAAAGTTTCTTTGGTTAATAAAGTTTTGAATTTACAAAAATCCGACGGCTCTTTTGGTGATGAATTACTGACTGGTTTAGCAATATCTACATTGCTAAATTTTAACTACCAATCTCCACGTTTAGATACAGCAGTTGACTATTTATTAAAAACTCAGCAAGTAGATGGTTCGTGGCAGTTTATCCCTTTCTATGGAGGATACTATAAAGCAATCTTTGGATCAGCAGCCTTAAGCACTGCTTTTGCGATAGAGGCTTTAACTAGATATTTTCTGTCACAGAAGATTCAAATTTAGCTAAAGATATGTCATCTAGTCAAAGAATTTCACAAAGGAGAAAAGAAATGTTAGGACTGTTAGAATTACCTGATTTTCGGTTGCTTGACTCGACTGGCAACCGCTTGAATATTAGTCAGATTGGTCTTCCCCTCATTAGTAAGCAGATTTTACTTTCTCAACTTCAATCTGGAGGTTTTGATCCCCAACTGGTTAATCTGAAACTTGGAAATGACTCTGAAGAGTTTGGAGTAGTTGAATGGAGGGGAATGAATCTATCTAAGGGATATGTAGGAACAAAAATATCAACTCTCGATCCTAACTCTTATGATGCTTGGGGCGTGACTAATAATTTTTCAGAATATCGTGAGTTAGCTCTACTAGCGATCGCACATCTTGCTAGGGGAAATTCACCGATTGTAGTCGGGGGATCTGATGCTTTAGCAGTACCCAGTCTTTATTTAGAAGCAGGTGCAACTGCGGTTGTCCAAGACAAATCCGGAGCAGCTAATTGGGCTATTTTTGATCATGTCTTAGGACGAGAACCCAGAGAAAAACTGACCGGTGTTATTAAAGCCGATGGAACCAAATATCCAAAAAGCACCAATGTTTTAAGTCCAGAAGATTGGCCGATTCCCTCTTTGGAAGTAATTAAACAGTGCTTTGGTCAATATCATTGCTGGACTGTACCAATTAATAATGAAGATTTTTCCCCAGTTGGTTCAATTTTATTTGATATTGGGTGCGATCGCACTTGCGATTTTTGTCAAACGCCGACCTATGGAACCGGATACAAGAGAATGACGCCTAAAACTGCACTTGTGTGGGCAGCAGCCCTTAAAGAAGCAGGAGCACGTTCAATTATTTCTGGTTCCGATCAATTTCTCGGTCGAGTGCTTTTTCCTGAGGGAAAACAGGAGGTTTTGGACATACTAAATGGATTGAGAGAATTGGAGATGCCTATTAGCTGGCTCAATGGTATAGAGTTAAGAAAAGCAACACGAGGTGGTGGAAATAATAAATATGATGCCGATCTTACTCCTGATGAAGAGATTGTGGAAGCTGTCTGGGGATGGGATGGTAAGGTTGGATGTATTCATGCTTATATTCCTGCCGAACGGCCTATCGTGGGGCGAGAATCCTACAAAAAGCTTTTACCCTGGAATCACCACTGTGAGATGATGAAAGCGATCGTCAGGTCTGGTGTTCCCAATATTGATTACGGTGTAATTATTGGTTTTCCAGATGATAATAATGAAAGTCTATTGTATTTAGAAGAGGCTGTATCGGAGCTATTTCAAGAATTAAAAACTATCAATCCTAAACTTATTCTTGGCTGTGGAGTAATGTGCATAGCACCTTTACCTGGTACCCCTCAAGACTATTCGATACGTGAGAAAAATCTTTTGCGCTTTGAAGATCCAGCTATTTTTGGAAATGTAATAATGTCTTCTTCTGACACGCTTCACCTTAGCTATGAGGAGGTTGCCGACTGGCAAAGGCGATTGTGGAATTTAAGTAGTAAATCCACCGTAATTTCGGCAGAACCATTAACTAAAAGCGTTTCTTTCTCTAAAGTTCTAGCTAACTTTGGCAAGTTTTTCAAGCAACTATTATAGTCATTCCCAACAAGAATTAAACAATATAAATTGCAATTGATGACAAGCACTATTTCTCATTAAATTATCATCTATTTAGCAAGGGCATAAATTGCTCTTTTTTATGTTACATTTTTAATGTATTATTTTAGTTTTTTTTTACTACAGAATCTAAATTTAATCAGTTTAAAAACTCAAGTTGTCACCTTAACCAGTATCCCCTTTCTAAGAGAGCCAAAATAGTAATCCAACTTTGTTGCTCAGGACTTGGATATCTTAAAATCAAGTTTTCAAATAATCTTTTCCCCCACTTAGAATTTAACTATGTCAAACTTGTTAGCAAAGATAATCGCTTATTATAAAAATACCGTGAAGATTAAGTCTGAGAATAAGACTGTTCAGACGCGAGTAGAGCAATCGTATGTTTGTAAATCAGAATCACAAAAGAAAATATACGATTTGATAAATGCTATTAAATTTAATCCCAGGGATTCCAAAAATTATTGGAATTTGAAATTTTCAATCCTAAGTCTACATTGGGTGTCAGAAAAAATTGATCCCGATCTGTTAGAGCAAGGGGTCAGTATTTTACTTCAGGTGATTGAAAATCACCCAGATTTCTATTTTTCTCATGTGGTTTTAGGTATTTTATTAACTGAGCAAAATAAAAGACAAGAAGCGATAGATTGCTTCCAGACTGCCAGCTATAAACAAACATTTTTGTCCCATCCTCAACTGGTTGAAAGTTGTTGGAGCATTAATCAAAAACGTCCGCCAGACTTTATAATAACTGGTTTTATGAAATGTGGCACTAGTTCACTTTATTCCTATCTAGTTAAAGATCCTCACATTCTGTCTGCTGTTGACAAAGAACTTTGGTTCTTCACGCCACAATTTTTTGATCATGGTCTTGATTTCTATCTGGCACATTTTCCTGCTATTTCTGAAAAAACAAACTATCTCACTGGTGAAGCTACTCCTTGTTATATTAATTTTACTGATATAGCTAAGAAGGTATTTAATTTTTTCCCAAATATAAAATTAATAATTCTATTAAGAAACCCCATAGAACGTGCAATTTCTAGCTATCATCACGAACATAAATATCAAAAATTAGAATTAATTAATGATGAACTAAAATTAATGATTCCGACAGCAATAGAGACAATCAAAAACCGGATAGTAGATAACCCGTTAGATTTGTTATTTCCACTTGAAGCATCAACTTCAATCGATGGTTATATGTATAATCCTTGTTTGTCACTACATCATCTTTTTTTTGGTCTATATGTCTTTTACCTTAAAGAATGGTTATCTGTTTTTCCTAGAGATCAGTTTCTCATCCTTAAGAGTGAAGATTTATTCAGCAATCCGCCAGCTACAATGAAACAAGTTTACGACTTCTTGGGTTTACCTCATCATCAACTTAGTTTTTATAGAAATAGCAACGTTGGTTCTTACTCGCCTATTTCTGATAATTTACGCTCCCAGCTTAAAGAATTTTATCGTCCTTATAATCAGCAGCTAGAAGAATATTTAGGCATGAAATTTAACTGGGAGTGAGATTAATGAAATATATTAGCAATAATAAAAAAAATAGCCTTTTTATGAATTTTTATAAGTACAGGCGGTATATGTTTTACAACGCTTGGTACGAATTGCGTTATCGCTATGCTGGTACAGGAATTGGCATATTTTGGAATGTGATTAGTCCCCTATTAGAAATTATCATTTACACTGTTGTTTTTTCACTTTTGATTCCTAACAAAATGGAGGGTAATTATTATCCGTTATATCTTGTGATTGCTTTATTACCATGGCGGGGTTTTACTGAAACTATTGTGCAGGGCAGTGATGCTTTTTCAAAAAATGCGATCTATTTAAGACGTTTAGCCATACCTTCAGAAATTTTTGTCGGTAAAGTTACATTAGCTTCATTATTTCTTGTCTATATTTATTTGGGCTTGATAATACTGATCACTCCTCTATTTGGGAAAGGATTAGGCTGGAATATTTTGCTTTTACCCGTTATAGGGCTACTTTTTCAAGGATTGTCTTTTGGTATGAGTTTAGCTTTAGCAAATTTGCAAATCCTCTTTCCTGACATTAAACAAATTTTACAATTTATTATCCCTCTATGGTCTTGGACAATGCCTATTTATTATCCATCCTCAATCATTCCCGATCGCTTCTTGCCTTGGCTGTATGCTAATCCTCCTTATGCTTTCCTTAAATCATTTCGTGATTTAGTTTTGGAAGATAAAATTCCAGAGCTAAATATTTGGTTGATAATTATAGGCTGGATTGCTTTTTTTGTATGGTTTGGGGCCACCATAAATGAAAAACTCCAGAGTGAGGTTAGAGATAAAATATGAATGATGACATTATTTTGCGCGTAGAAAACCTAGGCAAATGTTTTAAGATTTATGACAATCCTTGGCATAGGGCTAGAGAATGGCTGAGTGTTAGGCAGCGTAGCTATCATCAACCTTATTGGTCAATTAAAGATATTTCCTTTGAAGTGCATCGAGGTGATTTTATTGGTATTATTGGCGAAAATGGTGCAGGTAAAAGTACACTCCTTAAAGTTATTACAGGAGTATTGCAACCAACGGAAGGAAAATATGAATTAAATGGTAAAGTTCTTTCACTATTGGAATTAGGCACTGATTTCAACCCAGAACTTAGTGGTAGAGCCAATGCTATTTATAGTAGTGAATTATTAGGCTTTCCAGAGGGTTATGTTCAGGAACGATTGGAACAAATTGCTCAATTTTCTGAGTTAGGAGAATTTTTCGATCGACCGATAAAATTATATTCTTCAGGAATGAAAATAAGACTAGCTTTCTCCCTCTTCGCTTTCTTGGAGAGCGATATCTTAATATTAGATGAGGTTTTAGCCGTCGGCGATATTTTTTTCAAACAGAAATGTTATAAGCTTCTCGAAGAGCTTATTGCTAAAAAAACAACGATTATTTTAGTTACCCACGAGTTAGGTGCTGTGCAGCAATATTGTCAAGAAGTATTGTTATTACATCAGGGTAAAAAAATCTATCAAGGTCCTCCCAAAGAAGGTATTTGGCAGTTTCATCAGCTTAAGCATGGGTTTATTCAGAACAAGTACATGGACATAGAAACAGATATTTCCAGTCAAAAATCATCTCTACTATCATCAGATACTTCAGATGATTTCTCTTGGCCAAGTGATGAAGTTTTCATTCCTGTTGATTTTCCCGATGCTAATTATGCCCAACTAACCCGCTATGCTATTTGTAATTCTAAAGGTGAGCCCACCTTAAATTTTTTGCAAGGCGAAGAATCCTATATATATTGCGAATTTCAGATTAAGCAAAATATAGCTGTGCCAATTGTCGGTCTAATTATAACAAATAAATACAATGTAATAATTCATAGCAAAATTTCATTTCAGCATAAAGTTAATGTTCCTAGTCGAGTTAATCAAGGCGATCGCTTGCGCTTCTGTCGCAATATTACTTTAAGTGTAGAGCCAAACGATTATGTTTTTAATATTTCATTTGGTAATATGCACAGTGATCATTATGCCTCCTTAGACTTAGTTTCAAAAGATGAATTTATTAGTCACTTACAGGTCTGTGATATTTATGATAAGCTAGGGGCATTTAAAGTTCTTCCTCGTTACAGTTGTGATGAATATTCGCATTTTGGAATTTGTAATTTACTTGGTAATTGTCAAATGAGCGTTACTTCTTCTTAGTCCTCCGAAAAATGAATCTCTATAGACTCCTGTATAGTGAATTATGATCCTGATTTATTACTTAAATACTTAATTTACCAAACACATTATGCCTTTACTTAAACAAATCTTTTCAAGCATAAATAAAAGAATTGAAAAATTTTTATATTCTTCAACAACAGCTATTTCTACTGTTGAAACGGAGGATAAATCTACTGATCAATCTTTACAAAGCTATGATAAGTTAATTTTTGATCCACTAATTCGTAAGTATTTTGATAGTGAATTCTATAACGTTGGATATTGGGAGAAACACATACATACACAGAATCTTGCTTGCCATAATCTAGTGGACAAATTATTCTCATTTGTTATCAAAAAACCAAGCACTATTTTAGATGTTGCCTGCGGTTTAGGAGCAACTACCCAAAAAGCAAAAAATAGGTGGATAGAAGCACAAGTAATTGGTATAAATTTCTCTGAAAAGCAAATTCAGCGTTGTCGCCAGAATGCTCCTTTATGTTCTTTCAAAGTAATGGATGCGACAGAACTAGCCTTTCCAGATTCACAATTTGATTTGTTAATGAGCATCGAAGCCGTTTTTCATTTTAACAGTCGTCAAGATTTTATCTTAGAAGCTTCTCGCATTTTGAAACCTAATGGGAATCTTATACTTACTGATATGATATTTAATCCCACTAATTTATCAGAATCATGGTTAGTCCCACAATGTAATCAGATAGACAACATCAGAGATTATGAAATACTCCTTACTGAAGCAGGGTTTGAAAATAGATATTTAGAGGATGCCACAGATTTGTGCTGGAAAAGTTTTTGCAATAATTTAGAGACATGGGTTGATGCAGAATATTCCCTCGGTAAGGTAGAATATCAAGAATGGCAAAAATGGAAAGATTCCTTACCTACCTTGATTAATGATGTCAGACACTATATGATAGTTCATGCGACTAAAGTTTCTAATTGATAATGTCTCTGAACTAAATTCTTTGAGCCTGAAATAATACTATGCGACAAGTATTTCAAGACGATAATTTACAGAAAAGCTTTTTGAAAAAAGGCTATGCACAAGTTCCTATGTTGTCTTCGAAGCAAGTTATGTATCTTCTACAGGAAATAGGTAAATTGCGTCCAGACGACAACTTTGCTCCGAAAAACTCTTACCATTGTTCATTTCTAGATCCAAATCTTGAATATAAATGCCAAACTTACAATCTAATTAAAGGGGTATTTACTCCTTTTGTAAATGAATACCTTGTAGGATACGAAATTCTTAACTGTAATTTTTATGTTAAACCACCTCATACAGGAGAGTTTCAAATTCATCAAAACTGGCCAGCGATCGCTGATATTAGTGACACTACAGTGACTATTTGGTGTCCACTAGTGGATGTTATTGAGTCTAACGGCGCTATTCAGATTGTTGAGGGCAGTCACAAAATTCTGCCCCATATTGAAGCACCAAATAGTCCCCCCTATTTTGCCAACTTCCAAAAAGCTCTTATTGAGAAATATCTCAAACCATTCCCAATGAAAGCCGGAGAAGCAATCATTTTTGATGATGCACTCATTCACTGGTCTCGAAAAAATGACTCTGATCAGTCTCGCATTGCGATTCAAATACTCTGTATTCCAAGTGATGCTACCCCAACCTTCTTTTTTAAAGAAAATGACGAAAGATTTGAGTTGATTCATGCGGACAGTGAATTTTTTCTCACCACTCATGTCAGTGAATTATATGGTAGTCGCAAACCTGAATGGAAAAGTGAAGGTTTTGTCGAAAATCAAAATCGTATGATTACAGAAGAAGAGTTTGCGGAACTTCTCAAGAATGGTGATGAAATTAGAAGTAAAATCTAGTTTTGATATGGTCAATATTTATTTTGAGAGAAAATAATCAGCCTTATGTGTGGTATCACTGGCATTCTTCAATTCCAAGAAAAAGCTAATCGCCAAGACATTCAATTAATGACAAATTCTCTTAGTCATCGTGGACCAGATGGCGATGGGATCTGGATCAATGGACAAGTGGCTATTGGTCATCGGCGATTAGTTATTATTGATTTAGAGACAGGACAGCAACCCCTTTGCAATAAAGATGAAACTATATGGATAACATTTAATGGAGAAATTTATAACTATCGAGAACTAAGACAGCAATTAATTAGTAAAGGTCATAGATTTAAAACCAACTCTGATACAGAAGTAATTGTACATGGTTATGAAGAATGGGGAGATTCTTGTGTCCAAAAATTTCGCGGAATGTTTGCTTTTGGCATTGTTGACTTGAATCGTCAAAAGGTTTTTATTGCTCGTGATCAGTTAGGAATTAAGCCTTTATACTATATTTTTACCGATACTTTTTTTGCCTTCGCTTCAGAAATTCAAGCTTTACGTCAACTTTCAATTAACTTAGATATAGATTTACAAGCAATTGATCAATATCTTTGGTTAAAGTATATTCCTGCTCCAAAAACCATTTTCCAACAGATAAAAAAGTTACTTCCTGCTCATTATATTAGTGTCACCTTTGGCGGTACTATTTTTGAAAGCAAACAATATTGGCATTTGAATTTCAAGCCTAATAAAACTAAAAACGAAGCACATTGGTTAGAAGAATTTGACTTTGTTTTCAAGGAATCAGTCAAAACCCATTTGGTATCTGATGTTTCCTTCGGAGCATTTCTCTCAGGGGGTGTTGATTCAAGCGCAATAGTTGCCTATATGAGTCAATTGCTCGAAGAACCAGTTAAAACTTTCAGTATTGGTTTTGATGAAGCTGACTTTAATGAACCCGGATATGCAGAAATTGCAGCCAAGAGATGGAAAACAGATCACCATACAGAAACTGTTAAACTAGAGTCCATAGAGAATCTTTTACCTAAGTTAGTTAAACATTATGGCGAACCCTTTGGAGATAGTTCAGCAATCCCAACCTATTACCTCAGTAAAATGGCACGCGAACAAGTGACAATGGTGTTATCTGGTGATGGGGGCGATGAATTGTTTGCTGGCTATAATAATTATCTTGATTGGATGTATTGGTTACATAAATATCAAGAAGAAAAGCCTAGATGGGAAAGAATAACCGATCCTTTTAGTCGTTTTTGGAAACGAGATCACTGTCCGTATCGTATTCCTGATTTACAAACTTGGTTTAGGCATATCACTCAAATATCCTCTGGCGATCGCCTTGAATTATGGAGGAGGGAATATGATTCTATAGTTAATCAACCGATAAATATTTTTGAAGAAGAATACAAGAAAGTTAGTAATTATAATTGGAATCAAAAAGCTCAATATTTAGACATCAAAACCTATATGCCTTCTTGTATTTTGACAAAAGTAGATATAGCGAGTATGATGAATGGACTAGAAGTAAGAACACCAATTGTTGATACCAAGGTATTTGAATTTGCGGTAAGTATTCCTGAGTCCTTTAACATTGGCAGAAACTATCAAGGAATTTGGGAAGGAAAGCTACTTTTTAAAAAATTACTGAGTCGTTATTATCCTCATGATTTTTTACATCGTCGGAAGATGGGATTTAGTCCTCCCATTGAAAAATGTTTGTCTGCTCAAGGCAATTATAGAAAAATATTGGAGGAGCGTTTCCTCGATTCTGGGTGTAAACTATATCAATACTTTCGCCCAGAAATAGTTCAAAAAATGATTAAACAAGAACAAACTAATTCCCTTTGGTTACTTCTTGTTTTAGATGAATGGCTTAATCAAAATATCTGATATTTATGAGGTAGTTATGGAAGAGACACGATCGCATTTAACGATTATTCTAGTAACAACTGAGTATGTTACTGAAGATTTTTTTGACGCTGGATTATCTAACTATGTTCATAGAGTTGGCTTAGGTTTGAAAGAGCTTGGACATAGACCGATTGTTTTTGTCCTTTCTCACGAAAATGAGGATGTATTTATCCATAAAGGCATTGAAGTGCATAGATTTAGAGTTTACACTGGGACGTATTTAAAAATATTTCAGACCAACAAGTATAATGATTGGCTATTTAGGTTTTGGAATTGGATAACTTTCGGGAAAATGTATCACTCTACCATACAGGTTTTAATGAGTTGGCAATTGAGAGAAAAACTCAAACAAATTGAACATCCCATATCTGTTGTTCAATATCCAAATTGTGCAGCACTTGGGTTGTTTCCTCTGAACAATATACCTAAAGTAACTCGTATTTCTGGATATTTACCTCAATGGAATGATGCCTATAAAGTAAAAAGAACACTAGATGTTTGGTTAATGGAAAAGCAAGAAGATTGGGCCAATAAACTATCAGATGCTCTATTTTGTCCTAGCGAACTCAATGCAAAAACAATAGAAAAAATTGTTAAAAAAGATGTTAAAGTTATCGAATCACCCTTTATGATTGAGACTGAAACACTAAATAATAGTATTTACGAAAAGAATTTGAAAGGTAAAGAGTATCTACTATTTTTTGGAACAATTGGATTAATGAAAGGATGTGGATTAATTGCAGAAATAATTTATTCCTTGTTGACTTTTAGGAAAAATTTATTCTTTGTTTTTGTCGGTAGGGATAAAGACTATCTGGGATTTCAGGGAAAAAGTATGATGGATAAAATCAGAGAAAATGCCGTAGAAAACAAGGAGAGAGTAATTCATTTTGATAGATTAACTCACGACTATCTTTATCCAATTGTTTCTAATGCTTATGCTGTGGTTTTACCATCTATAATAGATAATTTTCCAAATACCTGTATAGAAGCGATGGGACATAAGCGAATTGTTATTGGTACAAATAGCACAAGTTTTGAACAACTAATTGAACATGGAGTAAGTGGTTTTTTGTGCGAAAAAGATAACTCTCAAGATCTGCTAAGGATAATTAAAGAAGTGCTGAGTTTAACCGAAGAGAAAAGATTGGAAATAGGCAAAAAAGCATATCAGAGAACACAGCAATTACAACCAGAAAAAGTTATTAATCAACTTGTTGACTTTTATAGACAAACGATCAATGATTTTCATACAAAAAGATAGGTTTTGCTCTTTGCAAAAAACAAGTGGTGCAAGACAAATTAGCACTTATTTTCCGGGAAAAGATTATCATATCCAATAATATTGATACCGAGAATCGAAGGATTCAGTTATAAAACCACCAATGGTTATCCTGTTAGTATTCCCCTGAACTGCATCAATTTTATGCCATATGCTATTGGCAGCAAAGATAATTATCTCACCCTCTGATAACCTTATATGCATTTTATCAAGGTTGTCCAAAAAGTCATTACGTTGTTCAGCCATAAATAGTTCTGGACGGATATATTCTTGGGGTGTGTTGTGCCATTGTAAATCGTACAATGTAAGAGCTCCCCCGCTATTAGGCTTTTGCAACATTAGATAGTAACTTAACTCGGTCTCTAAACGACTGATGGAAGCAATTTTTTGATACAAAGGAAAGTACAGCTCGAATTCACGATGAATATGTGCATTTAAAGCTTGATGTTCGGGCTTACAAATTCTAATTGAAGCTGGACTAGCAGACTTATCAGTGTTTGAAAATCGAGCTTTCAAAATCATTTGTTTCCCAGCTAATTTAGAAAGCAGTCCTGTGACAAAGGAACAAAAATTGCCTTGAAAAACCGACTCAAAAAAATCTAATGAACGACATGATCTATCTAAATAGGCTTCTAGATTATTTTCCATCAATGAAGAACCAATTACTGAGCCAAAATCTGTTTCTGCGAATAGGTCAGTTCCCTTGATTTGTTCTGAAAATTTTTGAAACTGAGTCTGGAATGTTTTTAGTTCTTGTTGATTGAATATCCCTGAAATGATTACTCCATCAAGCCTTCCTTGCTGCATATCTTTCAAAAAATTTTCAAGGCGGGGAAACTGATCGAGAGAAAGTTCCAAAAAATTATATAAGCCTTTATTTATAAATTCAGCCATTGTCCTATAAAATAGTATTAAACTATAAAAATATTACAGATAATTATAGTACAATAAACTTTGTTTTTTTACAATCTTTGAAAGATGACTATTGCAAGTTACCATAAGCCCCCCCTCATTGCATTTGCCCACTATAGTAAAAAGGACGATATTGGTGGAGTTACAACTTGGTTGCAAAGATTATTATTACGTATGCATAGTGACAGTATCCCAATTGTAGTATTTTTAATACATAGTGGTTCAGATGTCGAGGAATCCTCTCTGTTGCCTATTTTAAGAGAAGCCGGAATATCTGTTGAAATTGCTATCCAATCACCTTATATAGAAGATGATATATCCAGTATGTTAGCTTTTATTAACCGTTATCAACCCCGAGTATTCTTGCCTCAATGTCTTGAGTCAACATATCATACAGCAGGTATTGCAGATTCCTACGGATTGCCTTGGTCAATGGCCATTCATTCTGACGATCCAGTTTACTGGGCATTTGCCGAAACAGTTGCACCAGAAGCCAATAATGGTTTGATGATAGGCGTATCAGATTACATAAGCAAAAAGGCTGTACAGAAAGAGTTAGCTCATCAACCTATAACCATTCCCTACGGAGTATCTATTTTTGAAAATACTGCTTCATTTTCTGATTCTCCATTTCGAGTTGTCTTTAGTGGGAGAGTTGTCGAAGAACAAAAAAGAATTTCTTTAGTTTTAGAGGTAATGTGTCAAGCTTGTCGCCTTGATCCACGGATTGAATGTTGGATAATTGGTGATGGCGATGAAATGACGATATCTCGTGATTTTATCAATGATCGTGGTTTAGCCGATCGCATTATTTTTTTAGGTAGAGTAGAATCATCTCAAGTTCCAGCCAAGCTGGCTCTATGTCAGGTGATATTATTAATGTCCGATTACGAAGGTTTACCAATTGCATTACTTGAGGCAATGGCGATAGGGGTTGTTCCTATCGTCCGCTCAATTTCCAGTGGTATTCCTGAACTGGTTAAACACAATGAATCTGGACTATTGGTAGATGATACGCCTGAACAAGCAGCCACAGCTATTGTTCACCTAGTCAATCATCCTGAAACTTGGTTAGAATATTCTAATGCTTCTAAATTATTAGTAGCTGAGAATTATAGTGAAGAAATTTGTTACCAACGTTGGCTGAATGTCATTTCTGAACTTAGCGATCGCTCTACAATTACTTATCCTATTAAAATTCCCAGAAAAATTTCCTTACCACCAATACTCCCAGACTTAGTAGGACGCACTCAGGGACGAAAACCGCATATATTTAGATTATTTATGGCAAATCTAAGACCAACTATAATAAGCACTTGCTTTGAGATTGGTAGGAAAGTTTTACCAAAATCATTTAGACATCGATTATGGATAAAATATGGCAAATTTTTTTCTAGTTAGTCATATCGGCGTAAAGCTAGAAGCTAGGGCGATCGCTAAGTTATTAAGGGATGAACATCCTGATTACAATTATCTTAAAAGTGTTTTTCAGCATCTGCGTACTAAGTTATATCAAGTTCGGATGATTACTTATAATAAAAATTTGCGAACTTCTTTGCGTCTTGGCGCCTTTGCGTGAAATTTTACTATAACTATTTAATCGAACCTGATATTAAATATTGAGCTAACTCATTCGGAAAAGAAATTGCCAAAAGTTCCCACTGAGCATGAGTTACAGAAATACTATCAAGCTGTTATGAAAATTATATTCTCACCAATGATTTAGGAATGCTATATTACGAAAATAAATGTATGCTTGTAACATTCTAAGAATAAAATCAGTAAATTAAATTTTCAGCTTAGTTGACGGGTTTTGAACAAACGAATATGATAAAAAGGTTATGCTTATAATGCACTGATTAAATTTAATTCTAAGTAAATCTTTTTATAAAAAATTATGACCGCAACTTTACAAGCCCCTCCTAAAAATCGTCGTGTCGTTTTTCCTTTTACCGCTATTGTCGGACAAGAACAAATGAAACTTGCTTTATTACTTAACGTCATTGATCCTAAAATTGGCGGAGTGATGATTATGGGCGATCGAGGTACGGGAAAATCTACAACTATTAGGGCTTTAGCGGACTTATTACCAGAGATTGACGTAGTAGCAGGTGATCCTTTTAACTCCTCTCCTATCGATGTCGAAATGATGGCTGATGATATTCGAGACAAAATTGATCGTCAAGAAGAATTAACAATTATTCAAAAAAAAGTGCCAATGGTTGATTTACCTTTAGGTGCAACGGAAGATCGAGTATGTGGTACGATAGACATTGAAAAAGCACTTTCTGAAGGAGTAAAAGCCTTTGAACCCGGATTACTAGCTAAAGCTAATCGTGGTATTCTCTATGTTGACGAAGTTAACTTACTTGATGATCACTTAGTTGATGTACTACTAGACTCCGCCGCTAGTGGGTGGAATACGGTAGAAAGAGAAGGAATTTCTATTCGTCACCCTGCCCGTTTTGTCTTGGTAGGTTCAGGCAATCCTGAAGAAGGTGAATTACGCCCTCAATTACTCGATCGTTTTGGAATGCACGCAGAGATACGCACAGTCAAAGAGCCTGATTTAAGAGTCCAAATAGTTGAACAAAGAGGAGAATTTGATCGTGATCCTCAAGGTTTCTTGACTCAATATGAATCACAACAACAAGAATTACAAAAAAAATTAGTACAAGCTCAAGAATTATTACCAAAAGTAACGATGGATTATGATATTCGAGTGAAAGTATCGGAAATTTGTTCAGAATTAGATATTGACGGTTTAAGAGGAGATATTGTTACTAATCGTGCCGCTAAAGCCTTAGCTGCCTTTGAATCTCGTACAGAAGTTACAGCAGATGATATTCGTCGTGTGATGCCTTTGTGTTTGCGTCATCGTTTAAGAAAAGATCCTTTAGAATCCATTGATTCGGGCTACAAAGTCGAAAAATCCATTAATCGTGTTTTTGGATTAACTGAATAAAAAATTAGCAATTAGCAATTAGCAATTAAAAATTAACAATTAGCACATCTTGTCTATTCCACAATTATTACTCATTCTTGATTCTTAACAAAGGGTTTAAACCCCTTGCTGATTCTTCATTCTTTATTCCTCATTCCTCATTCCTCATTTCCAATTAATCAATGGATGGTTTTCTAAACTTAAATAAACCCCAAAATTTCACTTCTCATGATTGTGTTGCTAAATTGAGAAAGATCTTAAAAACGAAAAAAATCGGTCATGGTGGTACTTTAGATCCTTTAGCTACCGGTGTTTTACCTATAGCCATTGGTAAAGCGACTAGATTATTACAATTTTTACCAACAGCGAAGGCTTATCAAGCTAAAATTAGATTTGGAATTGTTACCACTACTGATGATTTAGAAGGAGATATTATCAAAAAAACTTCAGCTTTTGATT
Organism: Geminocystis sp. GBBB08; assembly: GCF_016743215.1. GTDB lineage: Bacteria > Cyanobacteriota > Cyanobacteriia > Cyanobacteriales > Cyanobacteriaceae > Geminocystis. Next base: position 28,316 of record NZ_VRZC01000008.1, on the reverse strand, counting down.
TAACTTTAGAAAAAATTACTCCTTATTTAAAAGATTTTATCGGTAAAATTGAGCAGATTCCTCCCGCTTATAGTGCCATAAAACAAGGGGGGAAAAAATTATATGAATTAGCCAGAAAAGGACAAATAATAGATATACCAAAACGAGAAGTAGAAATAACTAAAATTGATATTTTACATTGGCACAGTGGCGAATTTCCAGAGTTAGATTTACAGGTGTTTTGTGGTAGTGGAACTTATATTAGATCTCTAGCTCGTGATTTGGGAGAAAAATTAGGAACAGGGGCGACTTTATCATCTTTAAATAGAACTCTTAGCTGTGGAATGGACATAGAAAATAGCTTAAATTTTGAGGAAATAATTAAACAACAAGAAGAGAATAAGTTATCCTTAATTAATCTTGATTATCCCCTACAGAATTTACCCATAATTAACCTCAATGAAGATGAGAGTCAACGATGGTGTCAAGGACAAAAAATAATGAGCAATGAAAAAAATAATGAGCAATTTTATCGTACTTATAATTATATTTCTGAATTTATCGGTATCAGTGAATTAAGAATAAATGAAGATGTAAAATTAATTAAACCAAAAGTAGTTATTCTTTAATTTTGTTTTGTTCTGTTTGAAAAAATGTGCATAAATGGGCTAACGAACATTGATGACATAAAGGTTTCCGAGCGTTACATATCGCCCTACCATGATAAATAATACTTATAGAAAAATTTTCCCACTCAGGTTGTGGTAATAACTTGATTAAATCTTGCTCAATTTGTACAGGATTCTGTTTTTTCGTCAATCCTAGACGGTTACTGAGTCTTTTAACGTGAGTATCCACCGTCACCCCTTCAATGATACCAAAAGCGTGAGCCAAGACCACATTAGCGGTTTTTCGGGCAACTCCAGCTAAAGTTAACAATTCTGTCATAGTTTGAGGTACATTACCGTTAAAATCATTAACTATTTTAATACAAGCATTTTGAATATTTTTGGCTTTGTTACGATAAAAACCTGTGGAATGAATTAATATCTCAATTTCTTTTCTATCAGCTTTTGCAAAACTTTGGGCATCAGGAAATCTTGAAAATAAAGCAGGAGTAACTTTGTTTACTCTTTCATCAGTACATTGAGCCGATAAAATTGTAGCGACTAAAAGTTGTAATGGGGTTTGATAATCAAGACTACAAGTAGCATCCGGATAAAGTTGTTTTAGGATAGTTAATATTTCAAAGGCTCTTTTTTTTTTACTGATTCTCAGATTCATTCAATGATTAATGGCGATAGCAGTTGATAAAAATAATACTCTTAAAATTGAGGGTAGAATCAGCAACAATTTTTGTGCCAAATCTACCCCACCGTACTAAAAATTGATTACAATTAAATAGCTTCTAAGTTTTTCTCACCCGTTCTAATACGGATAGTTTCTTCAATGGGAGAAATAAAGATTTTGCCGTCGCCGATTTCCCCAGTGCGGGATGCTTGGACAACTTTATCTACCACCATGTCAACTTGATTGTCTTCAACTACAATTTCAATTTTGAGCTTCTGTAAAAACTCAACAGTATATTCTGAACCACGATAACGCTCAGTTTGTCCTTTTTGACGACCAAAACCACGCACTTCAGAAACCGTCATACCGACTATTCCAGCGTTAACTAAAGCGATTTTAACTTCATCTAATTTAAAAGGACGAATAATAGCTTCTATCTTTTTCAAATTGATAACTCCTCTATTTTTATTATTTATCTATATAGCTTATACAATTTTCCTGTTATTTTCTAACACTGTTACTCAATCAATTTTTGTAAAAGTCATTACATTTTATTTGTAATATATATTTTTCCTAATAGAATTAATGATAGTTAGATCAATTTTCAGGAAATTGTACCTAAAAATTTTGATTAAATGTTGCACAAAAGTAATATGGTAAAGTTTCTATAGCAATCCTATGGGAGTTGTGAGATTTAAAGAGGTGTTAGCTATCAGATTTCAGTGGTCAGCTTTAAAGTATAGTAAGATTTACAGATTTATTTTTTAATCTTTAATTCTTCACCAATAATTTAGGATTGCTATATACAAAATAGAACAGAAAAAGGTAGAATGTCAATAATTTTAATCGGAGAATTATTCATGAATACCTTAGATGCTATCAAAGAAAGAAGATCTGTTAAACATTATGACCCCCATCATGAGATGACGACAGAAGAAATTAATACTTTATTGGAATATACTTTACTCTCTCCTACTTCTTTTAATATTCAAAATTGGCGTTTTGTCGTAGTAAAAGATCCAGCTGTTAAAGAAGAATTAAAAGCAGCTTCCTTTAATCAAGCTCAAGTTTCTGATGCTTCTATTGTCATCTTAGTTTGTGGTGATTTGAATGCTTGGGCAAAAGAGCCTCAAAGATACTGGAAAAATGCTCCTGAGCAAGTACAAGCCCAAATTGTGCCAATGATTGGCGGATTTTATCAAAATAATCCTCAATTACAGCGAGATGAAGCTATGCGATCGGCAGGTATTGCAGGACAAACTATTATGTTAACAGCAAAGGCTATGGGTTATGATACTTGTCCAATGATTGGTTTTGATAGCACAAAAGTAGCACAAATCATTAATTTGCCAGATGATTATGTACTTGGTTTTATGATTGTTGTCGGTAAAGCTCTTAAACCAGCTAGAGATAGGGCAGGGCAATTAGATATATCAGAAGTAGTATTTTTTGATCATTTTTAATTTTTAATTTTTCATTCCTGATTGTTCATTACCTATTACCTATTACTTATTACTTATTATTTATTACTTATTATTTATATAAAGTATGGCTAAATTTTGGTCTTGGTTTCAGGATTTTTTTAAAGACAGAAATTTTTTAAAATTAATTCATGTCACAGAAAATGTAGTTTCTAAAGTTCTTTCTCTTGCTCTTATAATTGTTATTCTTGTTTCTTTATATGATTTAGTCATCATCTTAATAACAGATTTATTTATAGAGCCCATCGGCTTTTTTAACAGAACCTTAATAGAACTTTTTGGCTTTTTTTTAAACATATTAATAGCCCTTGAATTATTAGAAAATATAACAGTTTATCTAAGAAAACATATTGTTCAATTAGAATTAGTTTTAACCACCGCTTTGATTGCCGTTGCCAGAAAAATTATAATTTTTGATCCTAGTAAATACGATAAATTTGACTTAATTGCTCTTGGATTTGCTATTCTTTGTCTGGCTATCAGTTATGCTTTAATTCGCTATAGTCATCTTGACAAAAAATTTTAATAATTCCTTTTTATTTTATTTAAAAGTTCCATAAACCTGTTGATAATATTTTTGATAATCAGTGGATAAAAGCGGTTGCCACCATTGTTGATTATTGATATACCATTGTAAAGTACTTCTTAAACCTGATTCTAAGGTTGCTTTAGGTTTCCAACCTAATTCTTTTTGTAACTTACTACTATCAATGGCATAACGGCGATCGTGTCCTGCTCTATCTTTCACATAAGTTATTAATTGATTAGCAGGTTTTACGGGTAAATTCGGAGCAATCTCATCCATAATTTGACAGATTAACTCCACCAAATCAATATTTTTTACTTCGTTATTACCACCAATATTATAGGTTTCTCCCTCTTTTCCTTTATTTAAGACTACATCTAATGCACTACAATGATCTTTAACGTATAACCAATCACGGATATTTTGCCCATCACCATAGACAGGTAAAGATTTACCTAATAAAATGTTAATACACATTAAAGGAATAAGTTTTTCAGGAAAATGATAAGCACCATAATTATTGGAGCAATTGGTGATTATTGTCGGTAAATTATAGGTATGATAATAAGCTCGTACTAAGTGATCACTTCCGGCTTTTGAAGCAGAATAAGGGCTATTAGGGGCATAGGGTGTATTTTCCTTAAAAGCTGATTCATGGGCTTTTAAACTACCATAAACTTCATCAGTAGAGACGTGAAGAAAACGATATGCTGAGGGTTGATTTTGTTTTTGCCAATAATGACGGAAACTCTCTAGTAAAGTAAAAGTGCCGATAATATTAGTTTGAATAAAGGTAGAAGGAGTTAAAATTGAACGATCAACATGAGATTCTGCCGCAAAATGGGCGATAGTCGTGATTTTTTCTGCTTCCAATAAATTATCAACTAATGGGCGATCGCAAATATCACCGTGAATAAAGAAAAAATTGGGGCTATTTTCAAGGTTAATTAAATTTTGACGATTTCCCGCATAAGTTAGGGCATCCAAGACAATAATTTTATCTTGAGGATGTTTTTCGTGCCAATAATTAACAAAATTAGAGCCGATAAACCCAGCACCGCCCGTAACTAAAAGATGTTTGTGCATATTGAAGATTATAAATATTCTGCCTGTAATGGTTCATCATATTCATCAGCAATAGTAGCCACTAAAGTTATAGCACGGGAAATTTCTGCCGGAGAAAGATCATCTACAGTGCGTTGAGTAGAAACTACAATTTGATCATTAAATAGGGAGAAACAAGTTTCAAAAGTACCACTCCAATTCAATTCCATTAACTTACGGAATAATTGAAGCTCATTTTTAGCAGGTAAAGATAAAACCTTCGCCCATACCGTGAATAAATCTTCATCAGTTTCACCCGTTAACTGTACAAAAACCTCTATCGTACCATATTGAAACTTCCAAATATAACCATCTTCTGTGGCTTGTACCATAGCACTATCATTTTCTTCTAAGCTATAGATAACAGTTTCAATTTGATCCTTATAAGTATTTTGGGGTAAATTTAAACTATCAAAATCTGTTTGTAAATCTTCAGAGGTTAATTCAGGAGTAGCCATAATAATCATTAATTTTTGATGTTATCAATACAATCATATACTAAATGTCACTGAAATAATTTCCGAATTTTCACGGATATAGGCTTACTTATAGTAATGATATGATCTAGCAAATTATTATCATTTATATAAAGATAAAGATTGTGAAAAATTCTCACTATAGATCATTAAACTTAGTGGGTGAAGGGCAATTTGGAAAAGTATATACTGCCATTCATCGTCAAACGGGGGAATTAGTTGCCCTAAAAGAATTTAATCCAGAGAAATTCTCCACCAAAAAATTTTTACGAGAAATGCGCATTCTTTTGAGTTTAGAACATCCTAACATAGTTTGTTGTCAAGGAATTGAACACAATTCTCGTGGAAGACATTTAGTAATAGAATACTGTGAAGGTGGCACTTTAAGAGACTTATTAGAAACTGAAGTAAATCTTACTATTGAGCAAAAGTTAAAATTGATTACCGATATTTTAGACGGGTTAAATTATGCCCATACCCAAGGCATTATTCATCGAGATTTAAAGCCCGAAAATATCTTATTATCTGTAATTCCTCAAGGTTGGAGAGCGAAAATATCCGATTTTGGTGTGGCTAAAATTGAATTAGAAGATAAAGAACTTAATATAAGTACAATGGGTGACACTGGCTCACCAGCTTATATGGCACCAGAACAATTTTATGGTAAATACTCTTATAGTTCAGATATTTATAGTATGGGGATTATGTTATATGAATTACTCATTGGTAATCGCCCTTTTAGCGGTAGTCCTCATGAAATTATGGTAGGACATCTTAATCATACTCCTCAATTTCCTGAAAATTTACCATCCTCTTTAGAATTAATTTTAAAAAAAGCGTTGCAAAAATTACCGCAACATCGTTTTCGTACAGCCCAAGAAATGAAAACAACAATTCTTAACGCCACCTTAGAATTACAGAGTCAAAATTTATCTTTATATGATCAAATACCTCAAAAAATTATTAGTTTCGATTTAGTTTATCAAGAATTTCTAGAAGAATATATTAATTTTTTAACCGTTAAAGATAACTTTATTTACCAGAGCAACTCACAAACCTTAATGATCGAAAATTATCAAGAAGATAATCATGATAAAATTAGTTTAAAATCTATTGTTAAACATCAATTAAATAATAAACTTATTGATATACAAACTATTGACTCAGGCTGTATCGTTAATACTCGTAATTTATCAGATTATAATAAATATTCTTTATTGTATTGTAATGTCTTTAATGGTGATCTCAAAATTTTAATCAATATTGAAAGTGAATATTTAACCTATGGAGTAGCTCATAATAATAATTGGTTTGCCATTAGTAAACGGTGGAAAGATGAACAAAGTTTTCAAGTCATTAAAACCAAAACATTAATTCCTATTACACCTTTAATTAAAGACTTTTTTCCTCAACAAATTATTGCTATTGATTCTCGTCATGGTTTAGTTATTTACCATCAAAGAGAAATAAATAAAAACCAGACATTTTTTCGTTTTTTTAATCGTCGTGGTAGTTGGCAAGATAGTTATAACGTCTCTTTATCTTTAGATAAGATAGTCCATCATCAAGGGCAATTAAAAACATTTTTAACCAAAGAAAAACAGACAGATAATTTAGTTTTCATTAAATTTGAGCCTTTTGCCGTTCATCGTATTCCCCTAGGTTTTAAGGCTAGTTTTTGGCTACCTAGTCCCTGGGGTTTTCTCTGTGCTAATTTATCAGGTAATATTGCTTTATTAGACTTTAATGGTAATTATTTAGGAGAAACAAATATCAAAAAAACTATCAAAGCGATCGCCCCTTTAAATAAAGATAAAATAATTGTAATTACTCAAGAGAATAATCAACAAAAAAAAGAAATTTATCAAATAAAAATCTAAAGAAAGAAAAAATTAAACAATATTACCTTGACAATTACCCAAGATGATTTGTTATAATAATAAAGGCAGTCAAAAATGAGATCAAATTGATTTTTTAAGTTACTGTAAAGATTATTGCCATCTTGGCTCAGTGGTAGAGCAACTGATTTGTAATCAGTAGGTCATCGGTTCAAATCCGATAGATGGCTTAGGCAATCTTACTAAAGTTCATCATGGTTAGAACAATCATTCAAATTTTGGCTTCGGGTAATACTGCGGTAATAGTCAGATTTCCCCCAAATTTATCAAAATTTTGGGTTTAAAACCCTGTCCTTCTATTATCTCGTTTACAATGTATATAACGTTTAACTAGAGTCTGCTGAAAAAGTCGAAAAAATCACACCATCTCAACATTATATACATATAACTTCGCTAAAACATAATTTGATCTTGGCTCTATATTCCATATACATAATTTATTCTGATTATTTAGCCTCATTTTTAATTGTTTTTGCAAAAAAGGACACAAAAATTCCCTTAATACCCTTCTTACAAGGGTCATTAAATTCATTACAAATATTCCCATTGCTATCTTTGTTTCTGATGTTTCTTTTAATTTTGTTTTGATTAAATTCAGTCCATATCTTCTTTTTCCTTCTCCAAATTTTCCTTCTACTCTATTTCTGATTCTTTCATCTATTTGGCTTTGTTTTTTCTCCTCTGGACTTATATTTTTACTTGGTCTTCCTAATTTTGGTCCACTCATTCTTATTCCTTTTTCTTGGCAATATTTTCGATTTTCTCTCGTTCTATATATTTTATCTACATGTATCGATTCTGGATAATATCCCCACATTTGATAATATTTTTCTCCCTGTTCTTTTAAATATTTTGATTCCGCAAAATTTGACCATTCTAAATAGTCTAAAAATACAAATCCTACATAAGATCTGGATATTTTTGCTCCAAATTCCACTGGCATTCTTGTTTTACCCCTTACTATTGGTCTGATTTGAGGTTGTTCTATACTAACTATTCTATTTTCTATTTTTTGTTTATTTTCTTCGTACATTTCCTTTTGCTGTCGATATAATTCCTTGATTATTTCTTTTTTTTCTCTTTCTTTTTTACTTAATATTTCTTCTTCATTTACTTTCTGTTGTAAGTCTTCTATGTACCCCAAGTTTTTCTCGACATATTTTAATTGTTGTTTGATTATCTTTCATCTTTCTTTTCTCGTCGTTTTTTTCTTTTTCGCCACTGCTAAATATAATTTTCTTGCTTTTTTTCTGTCTGTTCTTGGTTTTTTTTCTCGTTTTCCTTTTAATGGTTTATATAATTTATCAATATCCTTTGTGTAAACTAAGATACCATTCTTACTATTCTGACTTGCTGTAACTAATCCTTTTTTACGAGCTTCGGTAAACCATTCCTTAAAAGTATCTTTCTCGGCTTTTGTGGTGTTGGTTATAGAGCCATTTGGCTTCCATCCCAGCTCTATTGCTGTTTTAAGCCAACCTCCAGCACGTTTAATACAGGTAAAATTTACCTTGAAGTAGATAGATTTTACCCTAGTTCTAAAATCTGTAATAACTGCTTACATCAAATAGATAATTTAAGTTTAGATATTAGAGTGTGGCAATGTCCGAACTGTGGAACGATACATGACAGGGATATTAATGCCGCTATCAATATCAGGGATGAAGGTTTGCGTATTTTAAAAATGGTGGGACACATCGCTATAGCTTCTGGAGAGAGAGTAAGACCGAGTAAAGGTACTGCTTTTACAAGGCATCACTCAGTGAAGGAAGAATCCTAGCCGTGATAGGCGGGGAGTTGTCAACTGCTAGGGTTTTTATCTTAATTAAACAAGATTGATTTTTATTTTGTTTCTGCTTCAGTATTTTGTTGTTTACCACTGAGCATACCGTATTTACGCAAGAAACGATCGACTCTACCTTCAGTATCAATAATTTTTTGAGTGCCTGTGTAAAAAGGATGATTACCAGACCAAACCTCTACATTGATTTCCGGTTGAGTTGAACCAACACGCATAATTTCTTCCCCATTACAAATAACTCTGGCATCGGGATACCATTGGGGGTGAATTCCTTCTTTTGGCATAATTTTAATTTCCTTCTAATATAAATAATCTACAAAAAAATAATTTCTACCCTTACGAACAAGGGTTAACGGATAATTCCCCCTTACTCAAGGAAGTTAAAGGGAGATCTCACAAAGGGCAGGTTTTTAATAATTGGGTTAGGGCAATACAAGGAAACAAGGAAGATGTTATACACAAAAAATAGTCTTTTTAGGGATTTTTGTAATATACTTAACCCAACTTGTTTTGTAGGTTTTTCTCCCTTGTTCATTTTTCTATCCCAGTTCTACCCAAGTCTTCACCAACACCAAAGTGTAAAAAACTTATCTCTGTCAGTAGGGCGAGATACCCGAAAAAATTAACGTTTCGAGTATTGAGGAGCTTTACGAGCTTTATGTAAACCGTATTTCTTCCGTTCTTTAGCACGAGGATCACGAGTTAAGTAACCTTCGACTTTCAGAGGTTGACGATTTTCAGGATCAAGTTGACATAATGCTCGGGCAACCCCTAATTTAACGGCATCAGATTGACCGGTTAAGCCTCCCCCATGGGAATTAACCAAAATATCATACTCGTTTTCTAACCCTAAAGTTTCTAAAGGAGCTTTTAAGGCTTGAATATAATCTTGAATTTGTTGGAAATATTCAGAACCTTCTCTGTTATTAACTTTAACAGCACCTGTACCCGGTACGAGGCGAACTCTAGCAACAGAAGATTTACGACGACCTGTACCAAGATAAACTACTTTGTCTGACATTATTTATCGCCCCCTGGAATAGTGTTAATGGTTAATACTTCGGGTTGTTGTGCAGTATGAGGATGAGCAGAGCCACTATAAACTTTAAGTTTGGTGAACAAAGTTCTACCTAAGCTATTTTTCGGTAACATACCTTTAACGGCAGTTTCAATAATTCTTTCAGGAATACGTTTTTGTAATTTATCGAAAGTTTCGATTTTCATACCACCTGGTCGCCCTGAATGACGACGATAGAGTTTTTGTTCTCCTTTTTTACCTGTAACAACAACTTTTTCAGCATTAACTACGATGACAAAATCCCCTGTATCTAAGTGAGGGGTGAAAGTAGGTTTATTTTTACCTCTTAAAACGTTAGCAATTTCCGTAGCTAATCTACCGAGGCGTTGATCTTGGGCATCAACAATAAACCATTTTTTTTCTAAATCTTCTAATTTAGGAACTGGTGTTTTATTCATTTTAATAAAAACTTTTTAACTAAAAGTAAAAATAGGTTGAGTATTAAACCAAATCGGTTCAGATATCGGAAAATTCGGATAACCTACTCTTAATAAACATAATCCTTTTGCAGGAGCAGAATATTTCACTAAGTCTCGGCGATGATTTCGCCAAATATCATGAAACTCTGACAAAGACCTTGTTTTTGCACCCACTTCTACTAACATCCCCACTAATAGTCTTACCATGCCATACAAAAAACCACTAGCTTGTATTTCTATATGTATCAAGTCTTCTTTTCGCTGACAACTAACTTCTTGCACTTCTAAAATAGAGTGTAAACGTTTAGAACCTGCCCGACGAAAAGCACTTAAATCATGAACCCCTAGCAAAGGATTGAGAGCTTCTTGAATCAAAGATTCATCTAAAGAGTGATGATAGTAGTGCCAAGTAAAAGGTTGTAAAAAGAGATTAGGAATTTTACCAGTATATATAGTATAACGATAACGTCGATAGGAAGCTCCAAAACAAGCGTGCCAGTTATAAGCTACCTGTGCCGATGCCCTAATAACAATATCATCAGGTAAACATCCATTGAGGATTTTTGACCAACGATCAGGTGGTACACGAGATTTCACATCAAAATGAGCTACTTGTGCCGCTGCATGGACTCCGCTATCCGTTCTACCTGCACCGTGAATTATTACGGGGTGATCTACCACTGAGGCGATCGCTTTTTCTATTTCTGCCTGAACACTATTATATTTTGGCTGTCTTTGCCAACCATGATAATTAGCTCCTAAATATTGAATTACAAGAGCAATTCTGGTTTTTTCTAGGGTGCTATTATTCATGAAAGAAGACTTAACCAAAATTTAGATTAACTGTAAAATAGCCATTTCAGAGTTATCCCCACGACGATTTTTGGTGCGGACTAAACGAGTATAACCACCATTGCGACTAGCATAACGCTCTTGAGCTTTAGCAAAAATATCATTAACTAAATCTTTATCATAGACATAACCCAATGCTCTACGTCTAGCAGATAGAGAACCATCTTTAGCCAAAGTGATCATTTTATCGGTAGTACTACGAACCGCTTTAGCACGAGCTTTAGTAGTTGTAATTTCCCCTTCACGCAATAGTTGAGTTGTCAACGCACGAAGAAGGGCTTTTCTTTGATCTGCTGGTAAGCCTAATAAAGGCACTTTACAACGGTGACGCATTAATTTCCTCCTTAAATCATTAATTAATTCACTAATTTTTTAGTTTTTTAATCTTCTAGTCTCCTAGCTTTCTAGTCTCCTAGTCTCCTAATCTCCCAGTCTCCCAGTCTCTTAGCCATGAATACTAAGGTGTTGCAACGGGATCAGCACTTTCAATTAAATCTCCTGAAGGTGGATCTTTGATTTTCCCCTCCGCTAAAGTAATGCCTAAACGCTGTTGGAGAGCTTCTATTACTTCTTCCGCCGATTTTTGACCAAAATTCTTAATTTCTAAGAGATCATCCTGAGAATACTCTAATAAATCAGCTACGGTATTAATTTGAGCTCGTTTGAGACAGTTATAAGCTCGAACTGAGAGATTTAATTCTTCGATAGGAATTTGACTTGCTGGATCTTCAGGCTCTTCAGGTTCTTCTAGTTTACCAGTGATACCGGTTGTATCAGTTAAAGGTGAAAATAGATCCACTAAAATTCTTGAAGCATTAGAAAGAGCTTCTTCCGGTTTAATACTGCCATTAGTCCAGATCTCCAAAATTAGGCGATCGGCTAAATCTCCTTCAGAGCGAATTTCATCAACAGTGAAGTTAACTTTATTGACAGGCATAAACACAGAATCGATCTGCAAAAAGTCGAGAGAACTGGTTTCATCCTTGCCCTTTTGAATAGCACGATAACCTTTACCCTTCTCAACTCGAAATTCCATTTCCAATTTTGCCCCTTTCCCCAAGGTACAAATATACTGACTAGGTTCGACTATTTCTATTTCTGAAGGCAGATCAAACTGTGCGGCGGTAACAGTACAAGGACCAATAGCTACTAAACGACCTATTTGGGGCGTATGAGTATAGCTTTTGAAAATCACTCCTTTCATGTTTAGCATTATTTCTAACACATCTTCTCTTACCCCTTCGACAACCGCAAACTCGTGGTTTACCCCCGCAATTCTGACGGCAGTTACTGCTGCTCCTTCTAAGTTAGATAACAGAACTCTTCTCAAGGAGTTACCAAGAGTGATACCCTGACCTCTTTCAAGAGGATCTAGTACAAACTTGCCATATTGCCCTTGATTTTTTTGAGTTTTATTTACTAAGCAGTCTATTTTAAACACAGCCACAGTGGTTATTTCCTCGATTTATGATGTCAGTTTTAGATACAAAGGTTTTAATAATCAATAACTCAAGTGATAATTTGAATTCATGACTATGGAATAATTTTAGACTCTGCGTCTTTTTGGGGGGCGACAGCCGTTATGAGGAATGGGGGTAATATCCCGAATTAATGTTATTTCTAACCCTGCTCCTTGTAAGGCTCTGATAGCGGTTTCTCTACCTGCACCCGGACCGCTCACCATAACATCTACTTGTTTCATTCCGTTATCCATTGCCACACGAGCAGCACTATCCGCCGCAGTTTGAGCCGCAAAAGGTGTTCCTTTTTTTGCTCCTTTAAAACCGCTTGAACCCGCTGTTGCCCATGAAATTACATTACCGGTAGCATCTGTAATGGTAACAATAGTGTTGTTAAAAGTAGATTTTATGTAAGCTACTCCACTGGGAATGTTTTTCTTTTGTTTTTTTGGTCCTCCCCTTTTGGTGGGTCTTGCCATGCCGAATTTACCTCTTTAACTGATTATGTTTATGGAGTTTTTGATGAATTAATAATTTTTTTAGTGGTGATGGGTTATCACCGAACTATATATAAAAAGGTGATCTTAGGTTTTGAGTAACCTGAACAAAAACCTTATTCAAGATGACTTATACTAAAATACTATCTTTTTATTTATTTCTTAGGCGCTTTTTTCTTCCCGGCGATGGTAGCTTTACGACCTCTGCGAGTTCTAGCGTTAGTACGAGTTCTTTGTCCTCTCAAGGGTAGTCCCTGACGGTGACGACGACCTCTATAAGTACCGATGTCTCCTAAGCGCTTAATATTCATCGCTTCTAAACGACGTAAATCCCCTTCAATTTGGAAATTTTCATCAATGTAGGCTCTTAATTTAGCAATATCTTCATCGTTTAAATCTCTGACTCTCGTATCTGGGTTAACCCCTGTTGCTGCCAGAATTTTCTGAGATGTTGTTAAACCAATGCCGTACAAGTAGGTAAGTCCTATTTCTACTCGTTTATCACGAGGTAAGTCAATACCGGATATCCTTGCCATGTTTTAGTTTCCTTTGTTTATCTCACTATTATTGCCAATAAATTTAGTCAATTTTCAGTGTTTATGAGTTACACTGATGGTTAATAATTTATCCCTGACGTTGTTTATGTTTGGGGTTGGAACAGATCACCATCACTCGTCCTTTTCGACGAATAACTCGACATTTGTCGCAAATCTTTTTGACTGATGCTCTTACTTTCATAGTAGTAGTTTACACTGCAAGCTTTTAATTATAACAGGATTCGACACCTGTGTCAAACATAGGTTGGTTATATAAGTCAAGTAATTTTTCTTTTTTTTTCATTTTTCGAGATTTTTTGTCTCTTAATTGTGATTGAATTGAATTATTACTTGGGCTCAAAAATATTTTCAGTCATTACAATGAAATTATCCTTTTTTGCCTTTAAGTCGATAAGTGATTCTTCCTTTGCTTAAGTCATAAGGAGTTAACTCGACTTTTACTCGATCACCGGGTAAAATTTTGATGTAATTGCGTCTAATTTTTCCAGCGATGTGAGCCAATACATTAAAACCGTTATCTAAATCTACTCTAAACATTGCGTTTGGTAGTGATTCAGTTACAGTTCCTTCCATTTCAATGAGATCTTTTTTGGACATAGTAATAATCCTTTTATTGGTTTGATGTAATCCTTGTTGATTTTATCAAATCTATTTTCCCTTCAAAATCAAAGTAGATCATTTTAGGATTTAACTATGGTTTCTAATTCTTCACTGATTTGGGAAAGTTCCCGATCGCCATTAACATTGATTAATAACTGATGTTTTTCATAATAATCTATTAAGGGTGCAGTTTGTTGATGATAAACTTGTAAACGATTACTAATAGTCGCTTCGTTATCGTCTTTTCTGCCTCTACTTAAGAGACGTTCTAATAAGACATGATCAGGTACATCAAAATTAATAACACCGTTACAGACTTGATTTAATTCCTGAAGAAGATTACTTAAAAAATCTGCTTGAGGAACATTCCGGGGAAAACCGTCGAGAATCCATCCCCCTAGAGCATCTTCTTGTCCTAATCTTTCTTTGATTAAGTCTAAAATTAGCTCATCTGGGACTAAATCACCGTTATCAACATAACTTTTGGCCTTGATTCCTAAAGGAGTTTCAACGGCGATGGCATTTCTAAGAATTTCTCCAGTAGAAATATGAGGAATACCCAGATTTTCTGAAAGAATTTGAGCTTGAGTACCTTTACCCGCACCCGGTGCACCTAAAAAGATCAGTTTTGTCATTTTTTTATTGACGATAAACAGTTGACATTTAATAGTTGACAGTTGACAGTTGACAGCTAATTATTCATTATTTATAGCTCCTGCCCTCTGCCTTCTGCCCTCTGCCTTCTGAAATTATTGTTTCACCATGCCCTCATAACGTTGAGAGATGACGTAGGTTTGAACCTGTTTTGCGGTATCAATGGCAACCCCTACAAGAATTAATAAAGATGTTGCACCAAAACCTTGAAAGGTTGTTACCCCAGTGGCACTCTCCACAAAAGTTGGTACCGTGGCTACAATGGTTAAAAATATCGCCCCTAAAAGGGTAAGACGGTTTAAAACTCCTTCTAAATAGGCGATCGTCGCTTTACCCGGACGAATACCCGGAATACTTGTTCCCATTTTCTTCAAGTTTTGAGCTATATCTTCAGGATTAGAAACCAAAGAAGCATAAAAATAACTAAAGAAGATGATGAGTAAAGAATAGGTGACTACATACCAGACTGTACCCGGACGTAATGCTAAAGCCACTTGATTTAAGATGGCATTAAAAGGACTTTTTTCCGCAAAACCGGCTACAGATGAAGGTAAAACTAACACTGCTGACGCAAAAATGATAGGCATTACCCCCCCTTGATTTAGTCGTAAAGGTAAGTAACTGGTTCTTTCCCTGTATAATCTGCGCCCTACTTGACGACGAGCAGAAATAATCGGAATTCGGCGAGTGCCTTCTTGGACAAATACGATACCCACGATCATCACTAAGAATACTAAGATCAAGATGACTACTTGGGCGATAGCCTGTCTGCCTCCGGTTTGGGCATAATCAATGGTATCACCGAGGGTTTTTGGTAAAACAGCGACGATATTGGCAAAAATCAATAAAGAAGCACCATTTCCTAAACCTCTTTCAGTGATTAACTCCGATACCCACATAACGAACATTGATCCTGCAGTAATTGCCAATACAGTTTGTACAATAAACCAAGGAGTATCATTAATCGCATAAGGACGAAGTAAGCCAACGGTAATGCCGGTACTTTGAATAATTGCCCACCCCAGAGCAACATATCGGGTAATTTGAGCTATTTTGCGTCGTCCTATTTCCCCTTCATTTTTTTGTAAGTCTTCCAAAGCTGGTACAGCAGAAGTTAGTAACTGTAAGATAATAGAAGCATTGATATAAGGCAAGATCCCCAACGCAAAAATACCGACAGTGGTTAAACCACCTCCTGTAAATATGTTCAAAAATCCTAAAAAGGGTAGATTTTGTACAGCTGCTTCAAAGGCTTGACGATCAATTCCGGGTACCGGTATATAAATCCCCAAACGGATCAAGATTAAAAGTCCGAGGGTTATAAGCAAACGACTACGAAGCCCAGCGGCCTGAGCCATTTGCATAAAGGTTTCTTGAGCGGTTGGAGTTTTTTCTTTACTAACAACCATGATCTAATTTATTTATATAAATGGTGAATAAATAATGAGGAATGAGAAATTAGGAATTAGGAATTAAGAATTAGGAATGAGAAATTAAGAATTAGGAATGAAAATAAGATTGATCATTTCCTTAGTTTTTTATCTGTTCATTTCCTCATCTTTCCTGAATCCTATCTCTAACAAAAACTCTAATTAGTAATATCTTGACACTAATTAACCGTTATTGTCTTGATCATTTTGTCGTTAAGTACTGACGATCGTACCGCCAACTGCTTCAATTTTGCCTTGGGCAGATTTACTCCAACCAGCGGCTTTAATGTGAAGAGGAACACCTAACTCACCGTTACCAAGAATTTTTAAAGGGCCATCATTAGCAGTAACAATACCTACCGCCATCAAAGATTCTAAAGTTACTTCAGTATTAGGAGCTAAAGTAGCTAGTTTCTCAACATTGATGATTGTAAATTCTTTGTGATTGATGAGTGTAAAGTGTTTTAACTTCGGGACACGTCGGTAAAGGGGCATTTGTCCACCTTCAAAACCCGGTTTTGTACCAGTACCGGAACGAGATTTCTGTCCTCTCATCCCAAAACCGCCACTAGCACCTTGACCGGCAGAAATACCTCTACCGATACGGCGACGACGTTTTTTAGATGTAGGTTTAGGGGCTAATTGATGAAGTTTCATAGTGATGATGGAATTAATTTGATCTCTTATGAATAAATTTGTTCTAAAGGAATATCTCTGTCTTTTGCAACTTGAGAGAAACTACGAATCTGCCCTAGGGCATTAACGGCTGCTCTGGCGTTATTTAAAGGATTATTAGAGCCTTGTTGCTTCGCTAAGATATTTTTAATTCCGGCTAATTCTAAGACGGTACGCACTGCACCCCCAGCAATTACCCCAGTACCTTGAGCAGCAGGACGCATAAATACTTTTGCACCACCTGCTGTACCACTACTGACATGGGTAATAGAATTAGCTTTGTTAATGTTGATAGAAATGAGATGTTTTTTAGCGTCTGTAACAGCTTTACGCACAGCGTTAATAACATCCCCTGCTTTACCTACTCCAACACCAACCTGTCCTTTTTCATTCCCTACCACAACGATAGCTCTGAAACTAAGTTTTTTACCACCTTTAACTACTTTGCTAACTCGGCGGATTTGGACAACTCTTTCTTGCCAAGTGTTATCTTTTTTCTCTTTACGTTGCTTTCTTTGTTTCCCGCCTTTGCGTTCTTGTTGTTCTCGTTCTTTTGCCATAATATGTTCCTCTTAGAAGTTAAGACCAGTTTCACGAGCGGCATCAGCTAAAGCTTTAACTCGTCCGTGATAGAGATTGCCACCACGATCGAATACTACTTTTTCAATACCTTTAGACAATGCTCTTTGAGCCACTAATTTGCCAACTTCCGCAGAAGCATCACAATTAGAAGTAGTAGTCAATTTTTGTTTTAGTTCTTTATCCACAGTGGAGGCAGATACTAAAGTATGTTGAGCTACATCATCAATGATTTGAGCGTAGATATGAAAATTAGAGCGAAACACGGCTAAACGAGGGCGATCAGCCGTTCCAGCTACTTTTTTCCGAATGCGCAAATGACGACGTTGTACGAGATCTTTACGATTAATGGTCATAATTATTTCTTCCCTGATTTACCTACTTTACGTCTGACAAATTCCCCAGCATAGCGAATACCTTTTCCTTTATAGACTTCAGGAGGACGAACAGCACGAATTTTTGCAGCAACGTTACCGACTAATTCTTTGTCTATACCAGAAATTATCACTTCGGTATTAGTATTAGTTACTACGTTAATTCCTTGGGGCATTTCTATTTCTACTGGTTTACTATAACCAACGTTAAGAGTTAATTTTGAACCTTGAGCTTGGGCTCGATAACCAACTCCTTGAATTTCTAATTTTTTCTCAAAGCCTTGATTAACACCATTAACCATATTGGCGACTAAAGTACGACATAAGCCGTGTCTTTCTTTGGCTTTACGAGAATCATTCTCCCGGGTGACGAGAAGTTCTTGTCCTTCTTGAACTATGGTAATTAAAGAAGGCAAGTCTCGAGATAAGTTACCTTTTGGACCTGTAACAATTACTTGTTGTCCATCAATTTTTATATCTACCTTTGCAGGTATAGTTATAGGAAGTTTTCCAATACGAGACATGATTTTAATTGATAATGGATAATTAATAGTGAAGGAGGTAGGAAATTTAGAATGTAGAATTATTAATACTTCTGAAACTCTCAATTCTCAATTCTTACCAGATGTAACAAAGAACTTCACCACCGATGTTTTGTTTTCGGGCTTCTCGATCAGTCATAATGCCGTGGGAAGTAGAAACAATAGCAACGCCGATGCCACCTAATACTCTAGGTAAGTCTTTTTTCTTACTATATACCCTCAAACCGGGGGTACTAACTCGGCGGATATTTTGGATAATAGGTTGACGGTTTCTACCTTTATACTTAAGGGAAACTACGATATTTTTTTTAACTCCTTCGCCGATTTCTTCATAACCAGTGATAAAACCTTCGCTTTTGAGTACCTCAGCAATACTGCGAGTCATCCGAGTGCTAGGAATATTCACTGTGGAGTGACGTACTGCACAAGCGTTGCGAATACGAGTCAGCATATCTGAAATAGTGTCGTGTGCTGGCATTCTTTCTTCTTTTCCTCTGTTACCTTAATTTATTTGTCACGAAAGGGCATTCCCATTTCTTTGAGCAAAGCTCGTCCTTCTTCGTCAGTGTTAGCACTGGTAATGATAGAAATATCAAAGCCACGAAGTTGATCGATACTTTCATAGCTGATTTCAGGGAAAATTAACTGTTCCCGTACTCCCAAGCTATAGTTGCCTCTGCCATCAAAACTTTTAGGGCTAACGCCACGAAAGTCACGAATGCGGGGCAAAGCAAGGCTAATGAGACGCTCTAAAAAGGAATACATTTTATCAGATCTCAAAGTCACCATTGCTCCGACAGGCATTCCTTGACGAATTTTAAAACCAGCGATGGCTTTTTTTGCACGGGTAACAACAGGTTTTTGTCCGGTAATCACAGCTAGTTCACTCAGAGATGACTCCAGTGCTTTAGCATTCTGTGATGCTTCTCCTAAACCTCTATTAATTACAATTTTGACTACTTTGGGTATCTGATGAACGTTAGTGTAACCAAATTGCTCTTTAAGTTTAGCCGTAATAGTTTCTTGGTAATAAGTTTTTAGTCTTGACATAGGAAGTGTTTACTAATGGGTATGAAATTAACCGTTGTACAGTGAAAATTACCACCGTCAGTTAATCAATAATCTCGCCAGTTTTTTTGAGTTTTCTAACCTTTTTGCCTTCCTCAGTTAGTACATAGTTAATACGACTAGCTACTTTTTCTTTTTCTGAGTAGAGCATAACTTTACAGCTATGAATAGGAGCTTCAAAGGTACTAATCTGGCCACTTTCACCTTCTTGCCTAGGCTTAATGTGTTTAGTTCTGATGTTAACACCTTTGACAATCACGGTGCTGTCTTTAGGAATAGCTTGGAGAATTTCTCCGACTTTACCCTTATCTTTGCCAGAAATAATTTGCACAGTGTCACCTTTTTTGACGTGCATTTTAGATCTTCCAATAATAGGCTTTTTCTTTTTTAATGATCTCATGGTTTAGAGTACCTCCGGTGCGAGAGAGATAATTTTAGTAAAGTTTCTATCTCGTAATTCACGAGCCACAGGACCAAAAACACGAGTGCCTCTGGGGTTGTTATCTTTATTGATAATGACGGCGGCGTTATCATCAAAACGAATTGTCATGCCACTATCTCGGCGTAAAGATTGCTTCGTGCGTACGATTACTGCTCTTACGATGTCGGATTTTTTTACTGTCATGTTAGGAATTGCATCTTTAACTACAGCAATAATTACGTCTCCGATGCCTCCGTAAGTACAGTTACCAGTAGATAAAACCCGTAGGCACATAATTTTACGAGCACCACTGTTATCGGCTACATTTAGGTAACTTTGTTGTTGAATCATTCTAGTTAATTAATTAGTTGATTGTGGTATAAAGGAAACCATACATCGAGTTCCTTCTTAAATAGCAACTACTTTGGTAATCAGAATTTCTGCTAATTCCCAACGTTTAGTTTTGCTTAAAGGGCGAGTTTCTCTGATTCTGACGCGATCGCCTTCTTTACATTGATTTTCGGGATCGTGTGCTTTATATTTTTTGGTTTTAACGACAATTTTGCCGTATTTGGGGTGAGGAGAGCGATTTTCGACAGCAACAACGGCGGTTTTATCCATTTTATTGCTAACGACTACGCCTACTCTTTCTTTAACTGCCATGAATTAATACTCCTTATGGTTGAGTAGTGGTAGCGGATCTTGCTCTTTCGCCTTGTACGGTTAATAATTGAGCGATCCAGTGTTTTGTGTGCTTAAACTGGTGGGGTTTTTCTAAACGTCCAGTAGTTTTTTGCAATCTAAGTTGAAATAGCTTTTGTTTTGCAGTGACAATTTCTGCAGCTAATTCTTCATCGTTTAATTTTCTTGCTTCTGCAACTTTCGTGAGTGCCATAGAGACTTAATATTCCTCCGATCTAGTGATAAATTTGGTTTTGATGGGGAGTTTTTGAGCCGCTAAACGCATAGCCTCTCGGGCGGTAGCTTCAGGAATCCCGGCAATTTCAAACATAATTCTGCCAGGTTTAACTACTGCTACCCAAAATTCAGGATTACCTTTACCAGATCCCATACGGGTTTCAGCTGGACGCTGGGTAACGGGTTTATCAGGGAAAATGCGAATCCAGATTTTTCCACCTCTACGGACATAACGAGTGATTGCCCGTCTAGCCGCTTCAATTTGACGAGCGGTAATCCAACAAGGTTCAATGGCTTGAAGACCAAAATCTCCGAAATTAATAGAGTTACCTCGGTAGGCGTTACCAGTCATTCTTCCCCGATGTTGTTTGCGGAATTTCGTTCTTCTTGGACTTAACATAGTTTCTAGTAATAGTTAATAGTTAATAGTGAATTAGGAATTAGGAATTAGGAATTGGGAATTAGCAAGAGGTTTAAATTCCTTGTTAGAAATAAGATTATCTTGTGTCTATTCCTTTGTTTACCTCTTCATTTAATCCTTTGTTCACTACTCAGAGCGATCTTCAAATTTTTGACGACGAGGTTTTTTACGTCCTTGTTTAGCCTTAGTATTGGCTCTCAAATCTTCTTCTCCGGGGATAATTTCACCCTTGAAGATCCAAACTTTAATACCTAAAATACCGTAAATAGTACTAGCGGTTTTGTAGGAATAATCAATATCGGCTCTAAGAGTATGGAGAGGTACACGACCTTCACGAATCCACTCAGTACGGGCAATTTCTGCACCATTGAGGCGACCACTAACTTGAATTTTGATGCCTAACACTTCAGCTTTTTGTGCTCTTTGAATGGCTTGTCTAACAACTCTACGAAAAGATACTCGTCTTTCTAATTGAGAGGTAATAAATTCAGCCATCAGAGCGGCATTAGCATCAACATTAGCTACTTCAATAACATTGACTCTAAATTGACGTTGATTTTTGAGCAGAGCTTGTAAATCGGTGCGTAATTTTTCAATACCTTGACCACCTTTACCCACCACTACACCTGGTCTAGCGGTATGGATAGAGAGGTCAATTTGATCTGCTTTACGATCAATTTTAATTTCAGCAATACTAGCATTACCGAGATTTTTCTCAATGTATTGACGAATCTTGCGATCTTCTTGAAGAAGTTGGGGATAAAATTTTGGATCAGCATACCAACAAGAAGAGTGTTCCTTAGTGATACCTAAACGAAAACCAATTGGATGTACTTTTTGTCCCATGTTATTTTTGTTGTTCCTTTTTCATGGTTAACTATACCGTGGGAGCGACTGCCACTGTAATATGACAAGTGCGTTTACGAATTTGATAAGCACGACCTTGAGCTCTGGGGCGGAAGCGCTTTAAAGTAGGTCCACCATCAGCAAAGGCTGTACTAATCACTAAACTAGAGGGAGCTAAACCTTGGTTATGTTCAGCATTAGCGACAGCAGAACGGAGAACCTTGATGATGGGTTCACAAGCACGATAGGGCATAAATTCGAGAATAATTAATGCTTCTCTGTAACTACGCCCCCGAATTTGATCTAAAACCCGTCTCACTTTTGAGGGTGACATTCTGATATAACGAGCGATCGCTTTTACTTCTTGAGAGGTATCAACCTCTGGTTTTTCTTTTGTTTTAGGCATGATATGTTATTGGATAATTAATAACGGGTAGAGAAAATATAGTATTTGGTTTTTTTGCGTTCTCTTTGCGTCTTTGCACAGCGAGGCGAGAAATAAAACCGAAAATTTCGACTACCAGAAGTTACCTTCTTGCCTTTTTATCACTTTTAGCATGACCTCGGAAGGTACGAGTGGGAGCAAATTCCCCTAACTTATGACCTACCATTTGCTCAGTGACAAAGATAGGAACGTGTTGACGACCATTATGAACGGCGATAGTATGACCGATCATTTGGGGGATGATAGTGGAAGCACGAGACCAAGTTTTAACCACTTGTTTCTCACCTTTATTGTTTAATTTTTCAATTTTGGTGAGAAGGCTATCCGCTATAAATGGTCCTTTTTTCAGTGAACGACTCATAAATTTTCCTTATTAATGCGGTTAAAATCTCGTTGCCTTATTTACCTTTATTGGCATTACGACGACGAACGATGTATTTGCTACTGAGTTTTTTCTTCTTACGAGTTTTCTTACCTAGAGCTGGTTGACCCCAAGGAGAAACAGGTCCAGAACGACCTATAGGAGCGCGACCTTCACCACCACCATGGGGGTGATCTACAGGGTTCATAGCACTTCCTCTAACATGAGGTCTGATACCTAAATGGCGAGTCTTACCAGCTTTTCCGAGTTTGAGATTTCTGGCTTCGATATTTCCTACTCGACCGATGGTAGCATAACATTCTTTACGAATCATCCGTACCTCTTTTGAAGGTAGCTTCAGAGTTACATAATTACCGTCTTTTGCCATTAATTGAGCAAAACCACCAGCAGCACGAACAATTTGACCGCCTTTTCCTTTCGTGAGTTCGATATTATGAATTTCAGTACCAAGAGGGATTTTTTCTAAAGGTAAAGCATTCCCAATTTCGTAAGGAGCTTCCGCACTTGCAATAATAGTAGCACCTACTTGAAGACCGGCTGGGGCTAGAATATACCTTTTTTCGCCGTCTTCATACTGCACGAGGGCAATACGAGCGTTACGGTTAGGATCGTATTCGATGGCAATTACTTCAGCTTTAATATCTCTTTTATCTCTTTTGAAGTCGATAATCCGATAAAGTTTTTTGTGTCCGCCGCCACGGTGACGACTGGTAATTACACCTCTGTTATTACGTCCTTTTTTACGATGAACGTATTTTGTCAGAGACTTTTCTGGAGTGCTTTTTGTGATTTCTGCAAAATCTGCACTTACCGCTTGTCTTCTGCCTGGTGTATATGGTCTATATGTACGAACACCCATAATTTAGTTAATAACTATCAGTTTTCTGTGAGTAATTTCCTGTGAATCTTGAAAGATTATAAATCAGGGAAAAATGTACTTTGGAGAGAATCTCCTGGAGCTAGGGTTACGATTGCTTTTTTGTATTGAGGTTTATAACCGATACTTTGACCAACACGACGTTTTTTACGGGGTTGATTCATAGTATTTACTTTAACCACTTTTACTTCAAATAAACTTTCTATGGCCGCTCTAATTTCGGGCTTAGTCGCAGGTTTTACTACTTCAAAAGTATATTTGTTATCTTCCATTAAATAAGTTGCCTTTTCGGTAACAATAGGACGAATAACAAGATCTGCTAATTCTGCTGTAGTTTTTCTGACTTTAGTTGTTTTTCCGTATCTACTATTCGCCACAATAAACCTCCTGTATTTTGGTAATAGCTTCAGAGGTAGCTACAATTTGATCAGCGTTTAAAATGTCATAAATATTTAAACAATCATGTTTAAGAAGTTTGACATAAGGCAAATTACGAACAGATAAATAGAGATTTTCAGCAATGGGATCAGTTACAATTAAGAGAACTTTTTGCTCAGGAGTTACACCCCAACGAGTTAATGCGCTTACCACTTCCTTTGTTTTAGGGGTAGTAAGTTGATCTCCAAAGTTTTCGACGACAATAAGATCTTCAACACGACTAATAAAAGCGGTTCTTAAAGCTAATCTTCTCTCTTTACGATTCATTTTGATGTTGTAATCCTTGGGTTTTGGTCCAAAAATAACACCACCGCCACGCCATAAAGGAGAACGAATAGAACCGGCTCTAGCTCTACCTGTACCTTTTTGCCTCCAAGGTTTACGACCTCCACCACGAACCTCGGCTCTGGTTTTTGTGGACGCTGTACCTTGACGCTGATTATGTAGTTGACGAACTAAGGCACGATGAACAATATGTTCGGCATTTTCTTCTTTAGCAACAGGTAGTTCTAAAGTAGTTTCTCCGATTTGTTCCCCTTGCCAATTTTTGACTACACAATTAACCATAATTTTAAAAAATGAAATTTCGTTTTTCCTAACTGTTAGCTAACTTACTTTTGACCTACGATTAAGGCGGGAGTAATACTAACTAAATTACCAGATTTACCCGGAATTGCTCCTTTAATAAGTAACAAATTACGTTCAGCATCAACTTTAACGATAGTTAGTTTACGGATTTTAACATTACTGTTACCATAACGTCCTGCCATTCTTTTTCCTGGGTAAACACGTCCGGGAGTTGTCCCAGCACCTGTAGAACCAGGTAAACGATGGTTTTTAGAACCGTGAGTCATATTACCTCTTTTGAAGTTATGACGTTTTTGATAACCAGCAAAGCCTCTTCCGATGGTTTTCCCACCTACATCCACTAATGCACCTTCTTCAAATAAATCTGCCCCGATGGTTTGTCCAATTTCAAAGGAACTAACATCTTCGAGACGATATTCTTTTAAGTGGCGTAAAGCTGGAAGTCCTTTCGTACTTAAATGTCCATATTCAGGACTAGATAAGTATTTATTAACTTCTTTAGGCTCTTTAGTATTTAAAGTACGTTTGCGATCTGGAATTTCACCGTATCCGAGTTGAACGGCTATATAACCGTCAATTTCTTTGGTTTTGATTTGAGTTACTCGACATGGACCTGCTTGAACTACAGTAACAGGAATTGCGTTACCTGTGGCTGGATCAAAAATAGTGGTCATGCCTAGTTTTGTACCGAGTACGCCTAAGCTCACGGGATCTGTCCCTCTAAATTGCTAAACAACACGATTGTATTCAGAGAAAGGTAGTTCTTTCTGACTGAAAATAGTCTGCACAATAATATGGAGTTATGTTTTTAAGTTAGACTTATTTACTAACTCCGTCATTTTTGGTTAATTAAGCAGACAGTTACTATAACTACTAACCTAGACTTAAAGATTAGTAATAGCCTTATTTTCCTGAACAGACTTAAAATATCGACTGGTGGTCAGATTATTTCAGTATCTTTGGGAGGCTAATTTTTGTACTTTTAGTCACCAACACCCATTATAGATCATCAATGGTGCATAAAGCAACAGGCAATTAATTATTTACCGATGGATGTAACCAAAATTGAGTAAGTCATAAGTAATAATTCTGTGATCATCATCCATCATCATCATTTGTAATTTGGTAATAAGAGTAATTAACTTGATGGAAAATTTGCTTAGATCATAAAATTATGTTATGGTGAAAGATGATGGGTGCGTAGCTCAGTTGGATAGAGCACCAGATTCCGGTTCTGGGTGTCGGGGGTTCAAGTCCCTTCGTACTCGTTTTCTAAATCCTTTACATCATATTTGTTTCACCAACTTTCACTCTTCTTACAAGTTAATCTTTGCTCAAATTTTGCTGAATTTTAAGACATTTTGCCGTTCTTTAAGTCAAATTTAAAAAAATAAGTAAGAAGACATCTAACTTTCTTAAAATTTATGTAGTATAAATTAACATAATAATATATTACAGATTAAAAACTATATAAAAATAAGAGTTTAAGATTAAGTTAGATGTTAATTAGATGAATTTTTTTATCTTACGTCAAATTACTATATTTTATAATGTTTTTACAAAAGTACTAAATTAGAGAATTGCTAGGTATAAATTAACTAATTTTTTGGCTTCTTTTTCTATATCATGATTTTTTTGGACTTTTTCCTTGCCTTTTTTTCCCATTTGTACTAATTTTTCTATGGGTAAATTTAAGGCAGATTCTATGGCTTCTGTTAAAGCCTCTATATCTCCGGCCGGAATTAACCTGCCAGATTCACCATTTACTACTAATTCAGGTATTCCTGCAACATAAGTACTAATAACTGGTGTGCCTAATGCTAAAGATTCCATAATAACTACTGGTAAACCTTCAGCAAAACTAGGCATTACCATTAATTTGGCTTGAGAAATTTGTTGTATAACTTCATCGCTACTCGCCCAACCAGTAATCTCAATTTGGTTTTTTATGTCTAATTTTTCAGCTAATTTCTTGATTTCTTGTCTTAATTCTCCATCTCCTACTAAAACTAACTGACAATCTATTCCTTTTGCTTTTAATATACCTATTGCTTGTAATAATAATAGTTGTGCTTTTTCAGGGCAAAGTCTGCCTACACACACTAAACGATTTTCTTTAGGTATCGATGAAATTTCGGCTTGAATAAATTTTTCATCTAAACCACAATGAATAATGTGAATTTTACTCCATTCTCGATAGTCACACCAACGATAAACTTGACTTTTTCCATAACTACTAATTGTCACCACAAATGTCGCTCTTTTTATTTTCTCTGGTAGTGCGATCCCCATTGGTTTATCAAATTCTTCGGGGCCATGGATAGTAAAACTATAAGTGAAATTATCCAATATACTTATTAGCATAGCAACGGTAGTTGAATTAGTCCCAAAATGAGCGTGAATATGCTTTATTTGCTCTATTTATAACAAAAATAATAAAACACAAGCCTCAGCTAAATAAGCTAAATTACGCACAATACCTCGATCTGAGCCGTAGCCAATTTTAAGGGTTAAAATGAAAGCCTGAATAAAGTTAACAGGGTTAACAATAAACATTTTGAAAACATTTATTAATAATCCTGCAATACCAACCTTAAGAATAAATTGAGTTTTTTCTAACTCCTGTTTATCTTCCCTATCGACTAATTCATCTTCACTATAACGGA
The DNA here is from genome assembly GCF_016743215.1 of Geminocystis sp. GBBB08. GTDB lineage: Bacteria > Cyanobacteriota > Cyanobacteriia > Cyanobacteriales > Cyanobacteriaceae > Geminocystis. The sequence continues at coordinate 974 of NZ_VRZC01000008.1, read as the reverse complement.
TAGAATATCTTTGAATTTGTAAACCTTGTTTTTCTAGTTGTTGTATTTCTCGACGAATAAAACTATGACTTACTTTGGGATATTGATTAATTAAATAGGCTATTTTCATTGTTTTTGAGGTTTAACTATCCCTTTGGGTGCGTATCCATTGTTTTTCTCGTTTAAACAAGAATTTAATATATAAAGGTATTTTCCAAAGGATATATAAAGGCACTTTGATTAAAGTTATAAGAGATAAATCTTCTTTGCCAAATTTAGCCCATGCTAGAAAAATTGCACTAAAAATCATTAATCCGGCAATGAATGAGAGTAAAAAAGGAAGATAACTAAGATTTAAAAGTAATATTCCTAAAGAAATTAAGGTGAAAGTTAACCAAATAAAAACGAAAAGGGATAAGGGGGGGATTGATAAATCTAAGGCAATAATCAATAAATTAAATTTTTTTTGTCTGATACTTTCTTTTATTAATAAAGGAATATATGATAATGCTGTTTGTAAATGTCCATGTTCCCAGCGAGTGCGTTGAGAGGTAGCGGCTTCTTTTTTTTCAGGCAAATATCCCGTGACTTTAGCATCAAGGCAAAACAAAGGAGAGTAACCAGCGATAGCTAAATCTAACCCTAATTTCATATCTTCGACAATATGACTACTAGCTAAATTCGCTTTTTGAATTACTTGCCAAGGAAAAGCCATTCCTGTACCCATTAATAAACAGGGTTGTTTAATATTATATAAGCCCAAGGGACGTACTAAATTTTTGACTTTAAAAGCAAAACTTGAAATTTGTTGTTTTACTGATGATTCGGAAGGTTGTTTCATCAAGTATAATCCTTGTATTGGCTTTTGAAAAGCGATCGCCTTTTGGGTTAAATTTTTAATACTCTCAGGGGAAACATCACAATCAGCATCAATAAAAATAACAATATCAGGGGGATTTTTTGCTAAATAAGTTAATCCAAAATCCAAAGCATAA
>NZ_VRZC01000089.1 GCF_016743215.1 Geminocystis sp. GBBB08 | reverse complement strand
TTGACAACTACAATTATTAAAATACCTTAATTTTGCACACCTATTTATCTCCTGTTATCAATTCCTTTGATACTTAGAATAACATATAAAATATGAATAATACTCAAAAATTAAAATCCTTAGAAAATTATAAAATTATAAATGAAATAAGTCGACACGATGAAGGTATATATATTAACTATCTCGCTGAAAATAATCTCAATAGTCAAACGGTGATTTTAACGAATTTAATTTTTCCTTCATCTTTAACCATTGGTGATATAAATACTGATTATCAGACAATATTAGAGTTATTACAATCTTTAAATCATCAGGGTATTCCTCATCATTTAGATTATTTTAAAACAGAAAAAGGCTTTTGTTTAATACAAGAATATCCAACGGCTATTAAATCCCTTTTTTCCATCAATCAATATACATTAGAAGAAATTAAAAAAATTGCTATATCTACTCTGAATATTTTAGTTTATCTACAAACACAAAGTTTTCCTATTTTTCATCACCAAATTCGCCCAGAAAATTTATTGATTGATAGTGATTTTCAGGTTTATTTAATTAATTTTGGTTTTGCACAATTGGGTATGATAAATTGTCCTTTTTATTCGATAATGAATAAAAGTAAAGGCTTCATTCCTCCAGAAGAAAAACGAGGAAGAAAACTAACAAAAAATAGTGATGTTTACAGCTTAGGCGTAACTTTATCTTGTTTAGTTACCAATACACCAAGTGATAAAATTAATAGTTTAATTGGGCAAGATGGAGCATTTAATTTATTAGGACTAATTTCTAATCAAATGAGTTTAACATGGATTGAATGGCTAGAAAATATTGTGGCTATTAATCCTCAACATCGCTATCCCGATGCTACCAGTGCTTTAACTATTATTGATAATATCGATATTAATCGTTTACCGGATATTAAATTTACCCCTAATTCACTAGATTTAAAAAGTAATGATTATGGAGAAATAATAACTCAAACTATCATGATTAGTAATCTCATTACCGATACCAATTTAGAAGGAAAATGGGAAGTTGCACCATCAAAATATGATGTTAGTGTCGATAATCTTCACCCTTGGATTACGTTTAAGCCTTCTCAATTTAAAGAAAATAAAATTAATTGTCAAATAACTATAGATACTAATAAATTAAAAGCAGGAAAAATCTATAAACGAAAATTAATTATTAAAGCTAATTCATCGGCGCAAAATCACGTTTTACCTTTGCGAATCAAAACAGCAACTATCAAAAGTAAAAACCTAATTTATAGCTCTTTAATTGTTCTTTTTGTTATAGCATTAATAGGTGGTTGGTTAAGTGGAGTGATGATAAGTTTTACTCCTTATTTAATTAATTGGTTAACCTTAATTTTTGGTTTCTTAATTGGTAGTATTGGCGGATATGGTGCTAGTTTTTCTAAAATAGATTGGTTTGTAAAAGCTGTAGGCAGTATTACTTCACTTATCATAATTGTTGGCTTGATGGGTTTAGGCACAGATGTAGATTTAATTATGGGCTTTATCGTTGGTTTCATCGTGAGTTGTTTTGCCGGAATGATGATTAAGTTTTATCGAGAGAAAAATTGTCCTCAAATAACTACTATCATACTAGCTTTACTAACTGCTATTTTAGGTATTACTTTAGGTATTAATTTTAATTTTCCTAATGGTAATTCTTTATTATTATTTCTAATATCAACAGCTGGTTTACCTTTACTATTAATACTTCTTAATCCTTATTGGCAATATCAAAAACGACTGAATCATTATCATCAACAACAAAAATATCTAATTCAATCTTAAACTTAAACACAAAAAATTGAAGCTATTATACTTTAAGTATGATAAATTATTTATTAAAACAGTATTAGGTATTAGCTATTAGGAAAAAAATCCTTAATTATTCAATTTGTTAATTAAATCAAATATTGAGTTTTCATTATTATAAGTTGCATTTTTTCATTGCCTATTACCTATTCCTTAAATTTATTAATTTTTACCTCATAAGTCTAAAAATTGATCTAAAAATATTAAAACATGAAACCTGCAAAAATTAGTCGCATTATTCCCGATTCTATCGCTGCCGAAATGGGTTTTGACATAGGAGATTCTCTGGTTACTATTAATGGAATGCCTCCCAGAGATTTAATCGATTATCAATTTTTATGTGCCGATGAATTTTTAGAATTAGAAATAGTCGATAAATGGGGGAAAAAGCATCTTTTAGAAATAGAAAAAGACTATGATGAAGATTTAGGTTTAGAATTTGAAACAGCACTTTTTGACGGCTTAATTCAGTGTAACAATAAATGTCCTTTTTGTTTTATTGATCAACAACCTTCAGGTAAAAGAGATACACTTTACCTCAAAGATGATGATTATCGCCTTAGTTTTCTTTATGGTAGTTATTTAACTTTAACTAATTTAACACCAAAAGAATGGACTAGAATTGAACAAATGCGATTATCCCCTCTTTATGTCTCTATTCATGCTACTGACGCAACAATTAGAAGTCGCTTACTTAAAAATAATCGTGCGGGAGAAATTAAGAAACAGTTAGCATGGTTTGAAGAAAAACGTTTACAAATTCACGCTCAAGTGGTAGTTTGTCCTAATATAAATGATGGTAAAAATCTTGAAAATACTTTACTAGACTTATTCTCTTTTCATAACGGCGATATACCAGCGGTGATTAGTGCAGCCGTTGTGCCTGTAGGCTTAACGAAATTTCGTCCTGACAAAGATGAGTTAATTCCCGTTACCCGTGAAAAAGCCTTAGAAGTTATTGGCCAAGTACAACAATTACAGATAAAATTTAAAGAAAAATCAGGTTCAACTTTTGCATGGTTAGCTGATGAATGGTTTTTAATTGCACAATCGGAATTACCCCCAGAATCTCACTATGAAGATTATCCTCAAATTGGTAACGGTGTAGGCTCAATTCGTCAATTTATTAAAGAATTTCAAGCTATTGCTAATGATAAATTACCCTTAAAAATATCATCCTCAAAAAAAATTACATGGATTGTCGGTAACGCTGTAGAAACTGCTTTTCAACCCTTAGTTAATCGACTTAATCAAGTTAAAAATTTAGAGGTTAATTTAATCGCTTTAAATAGTCAATATTGGGGGCAAGAAATTACAGTAACTGGCTTATTAACTGGAGAAGATTTACTTTTTCATTTATCTAATCGACAGGATTTAGCTTCAGAAGTTTTACTACCTTCGGTAATGTTAAAACATGATGAACAAAAATTTTTAGATGATATTACCGTTGCTGAAGTTGCTAAAAAATTAGGTGTTATTATTCATCCTGTTAAGGATATTAATGAGTTAATTAATCAACTGTTAATAACAGAAGAAAAATAATAATTATAATTTTTCCAAACATCTATTTTAAATAACTTTTACGTTGAGGTTTTCTCTATAGCAATTGGAAAGTAGGTTGTGGTAAATTAAATATTTTGTCATTTGTTATTTGTCTTTTGTCTTTTATTAACAAAGATTTAGACTGATTTTTGATAGTCTTTGATTGTTTACAAATCCTAAACGGATTGCTATATTATCTATTACCCTTCCTTATTGCCGTTGGTAAAAATATAATAATATTTTACCTTTACCTAATTATAGATTGTTTATTTTGAGCAAAATTAATGTAAGATAGCATATATTGGCTATTATTCCTTGATTGTGAGGGTTGATTATGCACCCATTGGAAAATGAATCAGATTTTTTACAAAATAAAATTAATATCTCCAAAAATAGCACACTTCAATTGTTATTATTTGTTGACAATCGGAATAGTTCGCAAAAAAATATTGAAGAAATTAAAGCCTATTTAAAAAATTTAACCGCAGATTATTATTTTCAATTAGAAATATTAGAAATCAGTAAACATCCCCATTTAGTTGAGTATTTTAAATTAGTAGCAACTCCAGCATTAGTAAAAATAAATCCTCTCCCACAACAAACTTTAGCTGGAAGTAATTTAACGGCACAATTACAAAAATATTGGTATAAATGGCAAACTTAATTACAAGAAAATGAAGGTATTTTTAGGGAATATTCTGATGAGGATACTTTATTGCAAACCTGCTTACCTTCAGCAGAATTAATTCATTTAAGAGATGAGATATTTCAATTAAAACAAGAAATAGAACAATTAAAACAACAAATACAATTCAAGGATCAAATGTTAGCAATGTTAGCCCACGATTTAAGAAGCCCTTTGACGGCTGCTTCTATTGCTGTGGAAACCTTAGAAATAATCAAAAATAAATCTGATTATCATAATAATGAGCAATTATTTAATAAATTATTTCAACACGCTAAAACTCAATTTTCAATTATTAATAAGATGATTACTGATTTGCTGAAATCATCTAAACATATGAATAGTCAATTAAATATCATCCCTAGTAAAGTGAATTTAGCTAAAATTTCTGATGATATTATTAATAATTTAGAGACTAAGTTAACAGAAAAAAATCAATATATTGTCAGAAAAATTCCCCAAGATTTACCTTTTGTTTATGCCGACAAAAAATTACTTAGTCAAGTAATTATAAATCTGCTAGAAAATGCCATTAAATATAGTCCTTTAAATGCTCCAATTATTCTGTCTATTATTCACAAAACTAGCCAAAAAGTAGAAGTTAGTATTATTGATGTTGGTCTTGGTATTCCTGATAACAAAAAACAACGTATTTTTGATGGACATTTTCGTTTAAAAAGAGACGAAAAAAAAGATGGCTATGGTATTGGTTTAAACCTTTGTCGTCAAATAATTACAGCTCATTATGGACAAATTTGGGTTGACAATAACGGCAATCAAGGCAGTTGTTTTCGGTTTACTCTTCCTGTTTATAATTAATTTATTCTTAGTTTATATATATAGCTATTTTAAATCATTTCGTGAAGAATTAAAGATAACAAAATAAATCTGTAAATCTTACTATACCTTAAAGCTGACCACTGAAAGCTGATAGCTAATACCTCTCAAAATCTCACAACTCACAGAGGATTGCTATACATCAAATTAAAAGAAAAAAGATTAATTATTTCTTAAATATGCTAAATTCTGATTAATATTTTTTAACTCTATAATAATATTATTCTCTAACCGATTCATTAAATTATCTAAAGTTAATAAAATATATTTTTGATTACTTTCTATTGCAAACATTGTCTCTGGTAAACTTGTTTTTATTTCGTTAATTGTTTGCACTGAATTAGTTAAATTTTTTCTCGTGTCATTCCAAATTTCTCCTTGTTTTAATAGTATTTCTTTACTCAGATTACTCATATCTAAATAACGAGTATTTATATTCTCAATATTAGATTGAATTTGATGGACATTTTTAGCTAATTGTACCATTTTATCAGTAGATAATTCTAAAGTTTTTACATTAATTGTAATGGGTTTAATTATTTCATTAAGAGTTTTAATAGTTTCTAACAATAGTTGTTGAATCGTTACTAAATTAGTACTAGCACTAACTAAATTTTGATTAAAATTACTTTCTTTAATAGAAGTCGCAGAATCAGCAAATAACGCAGCACTTTCTTGCAAACTTTGACTAGCTTTTTTAAATTCTTCATAAACTTTTTGAGCTAAAGTAGTGGCTTTTTCATTATGATTTGCCATTGCTAAAGTAGCATTAGCTAATAATTTTGTAGCTTCGGTAAAATTTTTTTCTGTTTTTGCTAAATCAACAGTAATTTTTTCTAAATTTTCGCTAAATTTACTGGCTTCAATTTTACTAGATGCCTTTAACATTAAATTACAACTTTTATCAAAACTTTCCATATTAGTTCTTAAAATAGGCATCATTCTTTGCAAATTTTGTACTTGATTATCTAAATTAACTATAGATTTGTTAAAAATATTTGCCCCAGTATTAATTGCACTAGAAGCATCTAATAAACTTTGATAAACTTGATAAGCTAATTGTTGAGATTTTTCATTTTCCTTGGCAATTTTATCCGCCGCTTGTTTAAAAGTTTGCTCTAAAACTTGCCCCACATTTTCATGAAATCTTGTTAAAAATTCTGTCTGTTTATCCACCATTCTATTAATTGCTTTAATAAGTCTAGTATCTCCTTCAACTAGAGGTTTATAAATATTATCCAGATAGTCTTCTAGGTTATTAAGTAAAGAATTTTTCTCTAAAGTGATATTATGTTTTAAGTTATTTACCGTCAAAATTAAGCTACAAGTTAAGGCGATTAAACTGGTAATAAAAGCGATACCCATACTTTGTAACGGGCTTTCTAATTGACTGGTTAAATTTCCAATATCTCCACTCCCTTGATTGATAATTTGACTGATACTATATAAATTAGTAGTAATGCCTAAAAAAGTTCCTAATAAACCAAAAGCAAGAAGTAAATTTGGTAAAGTTTTCGTGATATATTCTCCTTCCTCACAACGAATTTTAAAATTTAAAAAATCAAAGGTTTCTTGGTAATAAATCCCATCAATTAAAGCAATAGTGTTTACATTTTCAATCTGCTGACTAGCCTTCGTAAATTTTTGTTGTAATAAATTAATAAATTTTGGTTGTATTCCTTCACTTTCACTATTAACTAATCTTCTAGTTTTTTTCTCTAAATCTCTTAAATGTTGATATAAAGAAATCCGCATTGAGGCGATCGTCAAAGTTGGTAAAATAACAAAAATTAGAGTTACTATGACTAAATATGCGGGGAAAAGTTTTAAAATATTAAACATGATATGTAGTTTATGGGATATTAATTAAGAATTAGGATGAATCATCATTAAGTCATACTGAAAAGATTAACTTGATACAACGGGGCTATTTTATTTTCTTATTCTCTGAAAAAATCACCGGAATCATTTTTTAGTATCTTAAAAAGCTATCTTCTAGTATATTTTTAGTATTATTACATTCATTTTCAACAATAATGATTATCTCCCTAATCAAAAATTCTTTTCCACCATCGATACCAATATAATTATAAGTATTGTATGTAACAGTTTCTTGACAATTGATTGGTTATGCTTAGGTATTAAAGATTCAAGATATTGGTGCTCAAGCAAGTGATTTATATATCTATAATTGAAGGTAATTCTAATTTGCGATCGCTGTTAGGATGGCATTTACAACAAGTGGGATACATCACCCATCAATATGGTACTATTCAACAAGCAAGAAATAGTTTCATGACTCATCCACCTACTTTAGTTATTTTAGACTCAGATTTGCCCGATGGTGATGGTATAGAATTTTGTCAATGGTTATATCAATCACATCAAACCTTAATCTTAATGTTATCCGCAAGAATAACAGAAAAAGACGTGGTTAGAGGTTTAAAAGCTGGGGCGGATGATTACTTAAAAAAACCCTTTGGAATGCAGGAATTTTTAGGAAGAGTAGAATCTTTATTAAGACGTTTTCGTGTCAATAATGTACCTCTTATTTTAGATTTTGGAGACTTAAAAATTGATTTAGTACAAAGAAGGGTAGAATTTCGAGGAGAATTTATCGATCTTACTCCCCAAGAGTTTAGTTTATTATATGTTTTAAGTCAAGCTCAAGGCACTCCTTTAAGTCGTTCTGAATTATTGCGTAGAGCATGGCCAGAGGCTATCGAAAATCAAAGAACTATTGATACTCATGTGTTATCATTAAGGAAGAAAATTGAACTTGATCCTCGACAACCTAACTTAATTCAAACAGTGCGCAACGTTGGTTATCGTTTTAATTTAGAAATATTCCAACATCAAAATCAAAATCATCAATATCAAGAAAATTTTGTTTCCCGAAATCATCAACCACAAAACCATCTCCATAATCTATCCAATGGTAGAGTGATGAAAGAAAAGTTAATGGTAAATTAATGAGTTTCACCATTAAATCAAAAATTGTAATAGATAATTGTGTTCAATCGAGGTATAAATAATTAACAATAAACAAGCTGATTACTGATTACTGATTACTGATTGCTAATTTATTAAGAATTTTTTGAGTAGAAACAACATGATGATTTAAACCTAATTTTTGTGGCTTAATTCCTAATGCTAAACCCACTAATTGTGGTAAATGTAGAATAGGAATATCTAATTTTTCCTTGATAACTTTAGCAACTTCTGGTTGTCGAGAATCTAAATTAAGATGACAAAGAGGGCAAGGTGTTACGATACAATCAGCACCGTTATTGATAGCATCTAATAAATTGTTTCCCGCCATTTGAAAAGATTGTTGTGTGGCATAACTGGACAATGGCCAACCACAACATTTACTCCTACCTTGATAATAAACAGGAGTTGCACCTACAGCAGTAAAAATACTTTCTAAGGATTGAGGATTCAAAGGATTATCAAAGGGTAAATTTTTTTGAGTGCGTAATAAATAACAACCGTAAAAAGAAGCACATTTTAAACCTGTTAACGGCTTAATTACTTTTGCTTTTAATGCCTCTAATCCATAATCTCCTACTAATGCCCATAAAATATGTTTTACTTCTGTTGTGCCTTGATAAGGTGAGCAATTTTCCTTGACTAAAAAACCGTTAACTTTATCTAAATAATCAGGGTTATTTTCTTGTGCGTCTTTCAATCTTTCATCTACATGACCAATTACCCCTTGCCAAGTGCTACAGTGAGTTAAAAGGGGTAAATTTAAAGATTCTGCTAAGGCAATGTTGAGCGCATTAACGGTGTCTTCTAATAGTTGAGAGTCTTCTTTGTAAGTTCCAGAACCACAACAAGCAGCTTTTTTTAATTCAATTAATTCAATTCCTAACGCCTGACTAATAGCAGTAGTCGATAAATGTAACTCTTTACAAGCACCTTGAGCGACACATCCAGGGAAATAAGCATAACGAAGCATAATATTAAAACCTTATATAATACTGGGGTTAAAAGTCTAAAGCCTTTACTACGAACTTATTTTATTTTAAACTTAATTTATTGATCAAAAATTAATTATTAATCTCTTAATGAAAATAGCTACATGGAATGTTAACTCAATTCGCACTAGAAAAGAACAAGTAAAACAATGGTTAATTGATAATAATATTGATGTAATTTGCTTACAAGAAACAAAGGTTATTGATAATGATTTTCCAGTAGATTTTTTCACTGATATTGGTTATTATACCTATATTTATGGACAAAAAGCCTATAACGGAGTTGCTATTTTTAGCCTTCAACCTTTAAAAGATATTAAATATGGTTTTTCCGAAATTTTATCAGCAAATATTGTTAATAACTTTGACGAACAAAAAAGGGTAATTAGTGGTGTTATTAATAATATGAGAATAGTTAATCTTTATGTGCCCAATGGTAACTCTTTAGGCTCCGAAAAGTATGAGTATAAATTAAAATGGTTAGAGATATTAAAACAATATTTAACTAGGATTAAACATAAATATTCAGAAGAATTATTAGTCTGTGGAGATTTTAATATTGCCTTAGAAGATAGAGATATTTATCAGCCTAAAGGAAAAGAAAATCATATCATGGCTTCCACAGTAGAAAGAGATGCTTTAAAACAAATTTTAAGTTTAGGATTGACAGATATTTTTCGTAAATTTACAGAAAATGGTGATTATTATAGTTGGTGGGATTATCGTCAAGGAGTGTTTTCTAAAAATAGAGGTTGGCGAATTGATCATATTTATTTAACTGATAAACTATATAAAAAAGCGATTAACTGTTATATTGATATTAATCCTAGAAAATTAACTCAACCTAGTGATCATGCTCCTGTTATATGTGAATTTTAATACCCTTAAAAATTTTATCAAAATATGATTTATTAAGAGAATTTTTTTTATTTCTTCACTGTTGCTTCTTGCCTCTTGCCAAGACTTGGTGCAAGAAGTCTAATATCTTTACGTCTTTGCGTCATGAGCGAGAAATAATCACAAGATTTCAGCAACCCCGAAAATAAATATATAGGCAATGAGTTTAAACCCATTTTTGTCAATGACTTGGGAAAAATACAATCCACAATTAATTCTACTACTTACCTACTTATAGCTTATATTTGATTGATAATTATTTACTTCTAGTAAAAGTAACAGTATTTAAACTAATGAAATTTTCTCCCATAATATGTCCATATAAAAAAATTCTTGCTAATCTATTATGAGAATTATCATTTTCATGTAAACAAAATCGAAAACTACCTTTATTTTCTGCTGTTTTATCTCCTCCATAAACTTTTGAATTTTCTTTCCAATTAATACCATTTTGAGAACAAAAATCATCATTACTAACAAAATTGCTAACTGGATTAACTTCATTTTTGCCTAATAATCCATATAACTGCTTTGATTTTTGTTATCAGTTGATGTTTCATCCCCCATTGTGATCATTAAAATTATTTCATTGACATTAGTTTCAATTATATTGTATTATTATTTAATATGTTGTTATCTAAATTACATTTAAACAAAAATCCGATTTAGAGAGTAAATATTATGGCTTTAAATTACCTAATGCCTACATAATATGCGCTTATGTTTTACCATGTTTAGTATATTAATACTAATATATTTACTTAAATCGGATCAAAAAATGTCTTAATATTTATATATCAGTCTTGAAAATTAATTTTATGCAGTAGTTTTTGATGAAATTTTTGAATTTATTATTTTTATCTCTATAGTTAATTTCTGTTAAGCTAAAACTTTTACGTTAGTGCAAAAATACTAAAAGCCCAAATTAATTTTTGAGGTAATTGCTTTCCTTTTGAAGAAAGATAAAGGGGGTAGCTAGAATTTCCCATTCCCTACCGTCATGAGTATATTTTATCGTTAGTGCGAAATCAAAGTAATAAGAAAAGAGTAGGAAGTTAATTAATAATTAATTACATTCTCCTACTCTCATTATGATATACTTAAGTTTGTTTACTTATAAAGTTCAGTAGCTAAACGAAAAGCTAAAATGCCCGGAATAAGTGCAATTAATAAAGCTACGAAAACTTGAGTTTCAGAAATAGACATAATCTAAAAGACTCCTCGAATAACGATAAATTGATACAATTAGGTTAAATTACTATTTAATGTGCCTTAAGATGGTAACTTTTGGATGATTTCGTAATAATTTGCAACAGAAAATCAAAAAAATAAAATCATGACACTACAATGAAAATACAAAAATGGCTATCATCGGCAAAAAAAGTCTCTCAACAAATGAATATTTCTCGTCAAACTATCCTCAAGAAAATTCAAACAAATCCTTATTATCGTTTTCAATCGGATATAGAAATTAACATCGCCGCCGAGTTAGGGATAAAAATTGATGCTAATTTAGCTTCGGTAGATGATTGGTTAAGATTACCCGGAATTTCTATCACTCAAGCGCGGAGTTTAGTCGAAATAACTAATTCAGGCATACATTTTTTATGTTTAGAAGATTTAGCTTCTGCTTTAGGAGTATCGGTGTTAAAAATTCAATCTTGGCAACCAATTCTTTATTTTGGTTATTATTCCGCTGATAGTTTTTATTTTCCTGCCAAAGTTAACCCGAATAATGCTAGTTTAAATCAGTTAATAACTATTCCCAATTTAGATGTAAATATCGCTCAAAAAATTATCAATGATAGAGAAAAGAATGGTAATTATCGCCATATCGCTGATGTACAAAAAAGGTTAAATTTAACCCAAGATTTTGCTTATCATTTAATGAAATATTTTCAATTTTAATAAACTTTATCATCTATAGCAATCCTCAATCATTCGTGAAGAATTAAAGGTAAAAAAATAAATCTGTATAATGTTAGATTTTAATGGTAAAAATTAACTTAAAAGTTTGTGATGAGAAGTTCAAAAATTTCGCCCCTTTTATCTCCTTTTGAATTAATATTTCTTCTTGCTTTTACTCTTTTTATATTATATTCCTGATAAAGTTCATCAAAAAAATTATTAGAATTATCATAATTTTTCACATCAGAGTTACTAAGAATAAAATAATTTCCTTGTCTATGGATTTTATCACAAAATTTTTTTAATCTTATTTGTTCGTTATCATCAAAAACTTGTTCTGAATATGACATAAAAGATGACGTTGAATTAATGGGTTTATAAGGTGGATCTAAATAAAATAGAGTATTACTTGTCGCATAATTTAAAGTTTCTTGGAAATCTCCTTGTAAAATTGTTACTTTTTGCAGATAATGATGAACAGATATTAAATTATTTTTATTACAAATATTTGGTTTTTTATATTTTCCAAAAGGAACATTAAACTTCCCTTTTTTATTAACTCTATATAGTCCATTAAAACAAGTTTTATTCAAAAATAATAATGAAGCTATTTTTTCGGTAGAATAATCGTTAATAGAGTTAAAAATTTCTCTCTTGGCTAAATAAAACTTCTGCTTTTCTTCAAGAGTTTTTAAAGTATAGAATTGCGTTTCTATATTTAATAATAAATCTATTAATTCTAAATGATTTGTTTGTATTTCTCTATAAGCATTAATTAAATTATAATTAACATCATTAATAACTATATTTTCTATATTATAAAATTGATTTAAAATATGAAATAATATTGCTCCTCCTCCGACAAATGGCTCAACATAGGTAAATTCTTTCTTTTCTTCATCAATAATTTTATTAATTAATTGATCAATCTGACTAATTAACTGTGTTTTTCCTCCTACCCATTTAAGAAAAGGCTTTGGATTTTGTAAAGTAATAACTCCCGATGAAGACATAATGGAAACTGAAAAACATTTTACCTTCTCTAATCATAGTTTAAAATCCTTGAATTATTTGTTTTGTTACAATAGCCGTTTACCTTTAAAGTTTTAATGCACCTACTAAACAGAAAAAATGCGATCGATATATACTTTATAAATTAAGGGATTTCTTCAAAGCTAAATTAATTTTTTCCATCAATCAAATTAAGGGATAAAATACCTAACTTTTTTTTGAAAACAAATTGACTAAGAGTCGCTATTTTATCACCCCTAATTAAAGAAGTTTTTTTAAATCCTGTTTCTTGAAATTAAAGTGTTTTAATTCATCGTTGGTAATCATTAATTTCTGTAAATCTGGTTTTATCGGTAGCATAAAATATTCTCCTCAAATTCAAAAAATAACAATTAAACAAGCACGACATCTAAAGAGAATCTCCCCTCAATAGGTTCATATTCATCCTCTAACAACCATAATTTAGCACTTTCATAATTATCACAAGAAAATATTATTTCGTAATTTTTAGCTGGATCATAAATATTAAAATTGCCTTCACAATCTGCTAATAGTAAAAGTACATAAGGAGGATTTAACATTGGATCGATCCACACTTCTATAAATTCCCAATCATTTTCTACTTGGTTTTGTTCTGGGGATAACGTGGTATTTATTGTATTCATCGATTTTCATTTCTCCATAAAATAGGTTTAGTATCGTTCCATCTGGACTTATTCGATAGCCAATTACTTCACTAAAATATAAACCATATCTCTCATATTTTCTGATTTTACCTAAATATTCACCTTTCTCAATAATAGCCTGAGTTACTTTTTTTAAAGTTTCCATATCTTTAAAAACATGAGCAGAAAGTCCTTTTTTTAAAAGTCTTTGCATTTGAGGTGTATTCGGTAAATGTTTAGCAATATGTCTTGTATCCAAGTCGATAGGACAATTAACACCACTCATTAAGTTTCCTACTAATCCAATAAACCAAGGATTTTAACATATCTTAATTACTATAAATCTCAATAAGTCGATCGCACCTACGAAACCGAAAAGATGCGATCGCACCTCTTAATTAAGCAAAAATCATGATAAATTAAGCATTTTTTTAACTTCACTTAGAGAAATTGAAGGGCTATTTTCTTCTTCTTTTTTAGCTTTTCTTAAATCTTGCAAATCTTCTAAATCTTCTAATAAATCTTGAATTTTGGTAAATTCCTCATAAGGTAAAACTGCAAATTCTTTATTACCATTTTTAGTTATAAATTCAGGATGTAATTGGATCATTGCTCAACTCCATTATTAAAAATATAAAAAGGATAAATCTATTGATTATTCTCTCATTAAAGCCTGAAAACCGGCTTGAATAAAATGTTTATCAAATGTTAATGCTTGAGTCACATTCTGTTCTCTCATAACAATAAAAGAGATACAATCAACTAAACCCCAAGATTTATCCTGATGCTTTTTAAATAACCTTAATGCTTCATCAAATAATTTAGGTGTCAAACGAATAACGTCCACATCATCAGATGTCAAAAATTCTTCTATTAATTCAGCTACTTCATTCCTATAATTACTTGATAAACCATTGCCAACTTCTAACAAAATTGCATCTGTTGTAATCAAAGGATAATTTTCAAATTTTTCAGCTAAAGCTAACGCTTTTTGATGATATTGATCTCGTTTATTAATTAAAGCAACAATAAACCAAGTATCAATAAAAATTTTAGTCCTCACTGACATCTCTGCCAAAACGAGTAGCAAGTTGAACAGAGAAATCTTCAGGTGCATCAATAGAAATTTTCTGTAATTTAGACATCAAATTAGGTTTTTTTTCAACATTTTCAAGATTGCTTAATTCTTCAATAATTCCATAAACTTGGTTAAGTTGTTCGGGTGTTAAATTATCTAATTTTTCTTGAATTTTTTGTTTTGTTACCATAACTATTTACCCTTAATAGAGATTCTCTTATAATTCTAAACTATTAAAACTCGATCGAGATTTAGAAATAATCAACACTAATCATAAGTGAATCCAATATATCACTCATAATTTCAGGAGAAATAATCCCAATTTTTTTAATAAATCTTTGGGTTGATATACTTCAGTTTTACTAATTCTTTAATGGAATAAGTTTTTTTATTATGTTGATTCTTATTAACGATCGCAGTATTTACCAT
>NZ_VRZC01000088.1 GCF_016743215.1 Geminocystis sp. GBBB08 | reverse complement strand
GCAATACCCCCTTGATAATCCCCTACTGGAGCGTTAGAAACCCTACCTCGTGAAGGTTTTAAGCCGATTAAACCACAACAAAAAGCTGGCCCTCGAACTGAACCACCACCATCAGACCCTAATGCTACAGGAATTAAACCACTAGCAACGGCGGCAGCCGCACCTCCACTTGAACCTCCAGAGGTATATTCTAAATTCCAAGGATTACGACAAGGAGGTAAACCCAAAGACTCAGTATAGGGTAACGATCCTAATTCAGACGTAGCTGTTTTCCCGATAAGAATAAAACCACTTTGTTTAATTTTTGTGACAATACCGCAATCATAATCAGCTATTTTATCCTTAATAAAAGCGTTACCGTAACTAATAGGCATTCCTTTGACGGGGTATAAATCTTTAATAGCGGTAGGAATACCAAAAAATAAAGGTAAACTAGAAGTATCCTGAGTTTTACCTAAAATTTCCGTTTTGATTTTTGCTTCTTTTATGGCACTTTCTATGGCGATATGAGCGAAACTACCTAGTTGAGGTTCAATTGTATTAATTCTTTCTCCATAAAATTCAATCAATTCAAGAGGAGAAATTTCTTTGCGATGGATTAATTTACTTAAGTCTAAAGCAGAGATAAATTCTAAGTTTGTCATCAATAATTATCAATAAACAGAATATGAACAGTTATAGCTTATCAATTACAGAGAATTATTTATAGAATTTTATAATCTAGCAATTCTAAATCATTCGTGAAGAATTATCAATTAAAAAATAAATCTGTAAATCTTACTATACCGTCAAAGCTGACCACTGAAAGCTGATAGCTAACACCTCTTTAAATCTCACAACTCACATAGTGCGATTGCTATATGATTCATTTTTTCTCCATTGTCAATTAAAATTAGATATTATCAAAAAAAACTATAATGAAATATTTAACCTCCGTAATTTGCTTAATTATATCCCTCACATCTACTAATGCGGTTCAAGCCCAACCACTACCTTCAGCTCAAGAAGTTGGTAATTTTTTTGGAAATTATATGTGTAAATCATTAATTGAAAAAGGAAATATCGATGATGATCAAATTATGGAGAAATTTGCTGGAGATTTAATCGCTAAATATGGGGAAGAAACAACCTTAAAATTAGTCGAGAAAATGAATTTCACCGAAGAGAGTATGGCTAATGATAGCTATGGTACTCTTTTGATGAAAAGTGCGTTTAGTTATGTTATTAACAATGATCCTTGTTTTGAGATCTTTCTTAAACAAGTATTTTAATTTTCTGGTTGAAAATATTTATAAGCACTATAAGCCATAGTTACAACCCCCGTTACTAAAGAAGATTCATCTAACTCAAAACGAGGATGGTGTAAAGGGTAATTATGCTGATTTTCTTTCCCCGTGCCTAAACGAAACATACTACCGGGGGCATGATCTAAATATATAGCAAAATCTTCAGCACCTAAAGATGGTTCAAAAATAGAAATAACGTGTTCTTCCCCTAATGCTTCTAAAGCTGATTTTTCAATAATTTTTGTTAACCCCATATCATTTTGCACACTAGGCAAACGATGACGATAGTTAATCTCACATTTTGCTCCATATATATGACAAATTCCTTCTACAATGCCCTTAATCCATGTCGGTAACTTTTGTCGAAGTTCAGGATTTAGCGATCGCACAGTACCTACCATTTTAACCTGATCAGCAATAATATTGGGGGCTTTTCCTCCATTAATTTGTCCTATAGTTAATACTAAAGGATCTAAAGGATTTTGCATTCGACTAATAGCTTGTTGCAAACTTGTAATAACTTGTGAAGCGATCCAAATAGCATCAATAGCTTGATGAGGACGAGCCCCATGACCAGCTTCTCCTTGAATTACAATTTCTAAATCATCCATGGCAGAAGTTAAAGCACCGTAACGAATGCCTACACAACGGGCGGGAATAGAAGGAAAAACATGAACTCCAAAAATAGCCGAAATTCCCTTCATTGCTCCATCTTCCACCATCCATAAAGCCCCCTGAGCAATTTCTTCTGCTGGTTGAAAAATAAACCTAATATCACCTTGTAAAGAATCTTTAAATTGGGATAAAATCATTGCTGCACCTAAACCTATAGTTGTATGTAAATCATGACCACAAGCGTGCATAACCCCCGGCACACGAGACGCAAATTCTAATTGTGTAGCCTCTTGAATAGGTAAAGCATCCATATCCGTACGAATAGCTAAATGAAGAGTACTTTTACCATTCCCTTTTAATTCACCAATTACCCCTGTTTTCCCTATCCCTTCTTGTACTTGAAGCCCACAGGAAGATAAAACCCCAGCCACATAAGCTGCCGTTTGATACTCTTGTCCACTTAATTCAGGATGGAGATGAAAATGACGACGAATCTCGATTAATCTCGGTGTTAAATCGACGGCTAAATCCTTAATTTTACTGAGCATTATTATTAACTAATCACAAGTTATTATTAAATCTATAATAATTTAAACTCAGTTATGAAAAATTTATTATTGTGCGATTCCTTTAAGGCAAAGTTAAGCTCTTCTAAAATTGGTACTTTGCTGTTTTGGAATGTTTAAAGCAGTAAAATCTTCTTAAGCATGGATTTTGAGGATGAAAGTTTTTCACTCTTAGGACTTTCGCAAAAACAGTTTTTTGTTCCTCATAATATAGGATTTTATGAGAACTTCCATCAGTAATTAAATTAAAAAAAATGAAAATAAGCGGTGATAAAGGAATAGTTAAAAGAATATCTCGCTGGATACCCGGTATTATTACTTTTCAGAATTATAATTCAGCATGGTTACAATCTGATATTCAAGCTAGTTTAGCCGTAGTAGCGGTAGTTGTTCCCGTAGCGATCGCCTATGCAGAACTAGCCGGATTACCTCCTGTTAATGGTTTATACGCCAGTATTTTTCCCTTAATTGCCTATGGTTTTTTTGGCTCATCTCGACAATTAATTGTTGGTGCTGATGCGGCCACTTGTTCTCTGGTAGCTACAACTTTAGCAACTTTAGCCACTGAAGATATAGAACGTTATATTTCTTTATCGATGGTATTAGCGATTTTAGCAGGAATTGCATCTATTGGAGGAGGTATAGTAAGGTTAGGATTTTTAAGAAATTTTCTCTCCAGACCAATTTTAATTGGTTATTTGAACGGTATTGCTTTAAGTATTATTCTAGGACAGTTAGGTAAACTATTTGGATTTTCTCTCGAATCTAAAGGATTTTTTCGAGTTTTATGGGAATTTTTCAGCAAACTTGGACAAACTCACGGGTTAACTTTAACTATCGGATTGAGTATTTTTATTCTTCTACGGATTCTCAAAAAAATAGCTCCAAAAATCCCCACTGCACTTATTGCTGTTGCAATCGCAATCATAATTTCTTTCCTATTTGACTTAGATCAACAAGGAGTTGCTATAGTGGGAACAGTTCCATCAGGCTTTCCGCCCTTAAAAATACCTCAACTATTAGAAACAGATATAATTCCGTTAATTATAGGTGGAGTAGGAATTGCTTTTGTTAGTTTCAATAGTGCGATGGTAACAGCAGAGGCTTTTGCGATGAAAAACCGTTATGAAATTGATCCAAATCAAGAATTAATTGCTTTAGGAATGGCAAATATTGTAGCTGGAGTTTCTCAAGGATTTGCCATTAGTGGTACAGCTTCTCGCACTGCAACTAATGATTCAGCCGGAGGAAAAACCCAGTTAGTGAGCATTATAGGAGCAATAATGATGATTTTCATACTCCTATTTTTCACGACACCTTTAAGTTATCTTCCTATCAGTGTTTTATCTGCTTTATTGATTGATGCAGTATTAGGATTATTGGATATAAAATCTCTCAA
The DNA here is from genome assembly GCF_016743215.1 of Geminocystis sp. GBBB08. GTDB lineage: Bacteria > Cyanobacteriota > Cyanobacteriia > Cyanobacteriales > Cyanobacteriaceae > Geminocystis. The sequence goes on along the minus strand of NZ_VRZC01000088.1, from coordinate 11,262 downwards.
AAATCTTTATAAAATTAGTCTTCCTGAATGGCGTTTGTCAGTTTTGACTACTTTAGGTGTTATTTGTATAGGAGTTTTACAAGGTGTTTTAGTTGCCATTATTTTAGCAGTAATTCAATTGTTATATAGAGCCTCTCGTCCTAATGATGCGATTTTAGGAATGGTGGAAGGGAAAGATGGTTTTCATAATATTGAACGAGAAACCAATGCTAAAACTATTGATGGATTAATTATCTATCGATTTGAAGCATCTCTTTTCTTTTTCAATGCAAACTTTTTTAAATCCAGAGTTCTAAGTATAGTTAATAATAGAATTACAGAGGTAAAATGGTTTTTGTTAGATGCTGAGTCTATTTCTAGTATTGACACCACCGCTACCGTAAAATTGGAAGAAGTATGGGAAGAATTAACCAAACAAGATATTATTTTGGTAATCGCACGAACCCATAGTTTTACTTATTCCATGTTAGAAAAAACTGGATTGAGCAAGACTATTGGAGAGGAAAACTTCTTTCCCACCATTAGTTCAGCTATTTCAGCTTTTGATAAATTATAGTCTTACAGATCTTTTCAAATTTATATCGAACTGAGGTAGGATTTATAACGTATCAGAGAGGCTTTTTAGTGCCTCTGCCGTAATTTTTAAACCCTTTTCGCCCTAAAAGAATCCCCCTTGTTAAGGTTATTTGTTAATTGTTGATTAAATCTAGTCTTCGTCTTCATCGTAGTAATCAGTATCATTTTGATTATAATCATAATCATCAAGATCATCATCCTGATCATAATCAGAATCATCATCATGATCATCATCACGATCGCTATAATCACTAATTAAGGTATCATCATCGTTTAATAAATTACCTGGAGACAATACTCGGGCAACTTGATCGTCAATAATGACATCCTCCACTTCACTCATTGATAAAGGATTATTCTCCTCTTGTTCCCAAGAATCACTATAAGAAATTATATTAGGAAGATTAACTTCAGGATCATCCCAGTCAAGATGTTGATCATAGGCATTATAACCCGTACCTGCAGGAATTAAACGACCGATAATGACGTTTTCTTTTAAACCTCGTAACCAATCAGATTTACCTTCAATAGCCGCCTCCGTTAAGACTCTAGTGGTTTCTTGGAAACTTGCCGCAGAAATAAAGCTATCAGTGTTTAAACTGGATTTAGTAATACCCATAAGCATAGGAGTATATTGAATAGGTGCACCACCAGTAATAGACATCGTTTCGTTATCCTTGGCAATTTCTCGTAATTCTACCAATTCACCGGGTAAACGAATAGTATCACCACCATCGTCAACTCGAACTTTAGAAGTCATCTGACGAACAATTACCTCAATGTGTTTATCAGAAATATCAATACCTTGAGATTGATAAACCCCTTGTACTTGATTTACCAAAAATAATTGTGCTTTTTGCAGTGCCTCTAAAGCGGCATCATACATTCCCATATGTTCTTGATAGTACTCATAAAATACCTCTAACAGTTCATGAGGACTAGCTAATCCATCGGTAACAGGTTCTCCCACTTCCACCTGTTGATTATCATTTACAATAATGTTTTGGGTTTTATTGATGGGATACTCAGAAATAGTGCCGTCATCCTCAATTATTTTAATATCGATAGCCTCATCATCACGATATTCTACTTGACAAACCCCTGGTCTTCGTGCTAGTAAAGCAGGTTCTTTAGGTTTACGAGCTTCTAGTAATTCTTCAATTCTTGGTAAACCTTGAACAATATCCCCAGTTTTTGCCCGTTCAAATACCAGTAATACTAAGTTATCCCCCCGTTGTACCAAGTCTCCTTGTTCGATGTGTAAAATTGCTCCAGGGGAAACACGATAAGGACGAGCTTTACGCAATAGGATTTCATTCTCTTTTATTTCTAAGACTCTTCCTGATTCAGGGGTGAGAGTATTAACTGTTAAAGGATATCCTTGAGTTATATAATCACCAATTTTGCCGATAGATGATAGGATAGTGATTTGTCGATCCGTTATACTGCTTATTGTCCCAGATTCAACTGCGGGAATATTTTTAGCCAAGAGATCACCTTTTTTAACATAATCTCCTACTTTAACGATAAGTTTTGTTTTTTCCTCTAAGTCAATAGTAACTAAATTATTCTCCACAGGAACTTTGAGTAAATCATCATCTCTAACTATTAAGATACGACGAATCGCTTCTACACCTTCTCGAATCCCTTGAATAGTACCGTTTTCCAAACACAGAATTTCCGTTGTCCCTACCACCGCTCCGGGAGCAATTTCTTGACCATCTTTGACTAAAACACGGGTGATAATATTAGTTTCTGTTTCTATTTCTCTGCGTAGAATGACGGATTCTAATACCACAATTTGCAGACGGAAAGCATCTTCTTCTGTTTCATGGGGAATTAATTCAATATCTGCACTCATACCCTCATTAGTTTCTAAGACTAACTGAGTGGTTACAAGCTGTACTCCTTCAACGCTCTTAACTCTTTCACCGTCTTTAAAGAAAGTACGCAACACAGGACGAAGGTTAATTGTACCTCCAGCACTGTTCAAGGATTCTTGAGAAGGTGATTGAGTAGTGTTAAAAATTTCATATTGCTTCATAGGACGCAGTAATAAACCTACCCCTTCATTAGTATCAACAAATTCTGCTAAAAATTCATCTTCAGTAACAGAACCAATGCCTATTTCTGTACCTGGGGAGATTATGGTACCGTCTTCAATAGTAGCTAAATAATCAGGATCTAAATCCATATATAACTGTCCGGGTTTAATAATGATTTCCCGAAGAATGTCATTTTTTTGTATTATTTCAATGATACCACTTGATTGACAGAAAATATCTTTAACTACTTCTGTACCAGCTTCTACATATTGACCATCTTCTACTAACAATAGAGAAATGTCTTTATTAATTTCATGGCTTTCCTCAGGAATCCAAATTAAAGTACCTTCTTTGATTACTTCATAGCCTTGTTTTCGGTTGCCTCGCCCTGTTTCTAAACCAGCATAACGCATAATACCGCCAGTATTTGTTCTGAAAGTATCATCAATTAATTCAGCAACCACTTGATTATTTTGCATTTTTGTGCCGGGTACAACTTTTAAAGCAAAGCGATCGCCTTTAGTGGTATGAATAACATACTGTTGTTGATTACCATTATGTTCTAAAAAGACATCAGCTTGATCTAAAGAGACAGAAGCAGTGATAATCTCAATTTCTCGACTACCTTCCTCAAAACGACAAACACCACCACTTTTAGTTTTTAACTTGGTTTCTGCCAACACAGAACCGACTTTAATTTTGTCACCATTTTTGACGACAGGTTCAGCACCCGGAGGTAAGTTATAAACCTGCCCTGAAAGAACCCAAATTAAGCCGTTACGGGTGACGGTGGTAGTAGTGTTACCCTGTTTATCGATTTTACTTTCAGGGGAAATATCAGCAAAATAAACCTCCCCAGACAGATCAGAAGAAACATCTTTAGTTACTCTTTCCGTAGATCGGGTTTTTTGAGGCATTACTTCGGCCAATAAATCTTCAGCCTTAACGGTATCACCTTCTCTTACCGCTAATAAACTACCGGCAGGAATGTTAATTTTAGCATCTCCCACCAGAATGTTACCCGGTATTTCTACTAATAATTTTTGATCCCCGTGACGAGTTCGAGTATCTCTGACTTTGAGTTTTTTGTCAAATTTAACTGTACCAGCTTTAGGAGTAGTAATACGTTGAGCAACTTCTCCCGTGAAAACCCCTCCAGTGTGGAAAGTACGCATAGTTAACTGAGTACCGGGCTCACCAATGGATTGAGCGGCAATAATACCAATTGCTTCACCCATATTTACCCAATCTCCATGAGCTAAAGACCAACCGTAACATTTTTGACATACAGAACGAGCGGTTTCACAGGTAAGAGGAGATCTAACTTTTACTTGAGCTACTGCTTTACCAATAACTTTGGCGGTCAGCTCATCAATGGCTTGGTTTCGAGTACCAATGACTTCTCCTGTGGCAGGATCGATGAGATCTTCTGCTAAAACTCGACCTAAAAGGCGATCGCCTAAGGGAATCAAAACTCGTTCACCGTCTTTCATGGGTAAAACAGTTACACCTTTTCTTGTACCGCAATCTGTTTCACGAATAATAACATCTTGAGAAACATCCACTAAACGACGAGTTAAATAACCAGAGTCAGCAGTACGCAAAGCCGTATCAACTAAACCTTTTCTAGCACCGTAAGAAGAAATAATATATTCTGTAACAGTTAAGCCTTCACGAAAATTAGTTTTAATAGGTAAGTCAATGATTTCCCCTTGAGGATCAGCCATCAAACCACGCATACCAACTAACTGACGAACTTGGCTGATATTTCCTCTTGCTCCGGAAAATGCCATCATATAGACAGAATTAAGAGGATCAGATTGACGGAAATTACGCACAACCTCATCTTTAAGGGATTCTGAGGTATCATTCCACGTATCAATTACTTTTTGAAAACGCTCAACTTCAGTAATTTCGCCGTTAGCATAACGATTAATCGTCTCTTTAATGGTGGACTCTGCCACTGCCAACATTGCTTTTTTACTTTCAGGGACTTTTAAATCTTCAACACTAATGGAAACTGCCGCTTGGGTTGCATAACGAAAACCCATGGTTTTTAATTTGTCACAAACAGAAGAACAACGAGCCGAACCATATTCAGTAAAAGTTTTAGAAATGAGTTTTTTTAACGCACCTTTATCGATAACGGTGTTATAGAAAATTTGGGGTTTTTTCTCTGTAGGCATATTTCTTAGTTGATAATTAATAATTAGAAATGAAGAATGAGGAATTAACAATGAGAAATGAGGAATTAAGTTTTTTAAGTTATCGAATAGGTTTTTTATTAGATTAATAATCTTTTACTGATAACGAAATTAATTACTAATTCCTAATTACTAATTCCTAATTGATTTAGTATTCATCATCGTCATCTTGACCTAAACTAGCCAGATTCTCATAGGTAGGACGTTTAGGAGTACGATTTGTGCTATCCATGAGGTTAATTTCGATTTCCTCATTACCTTCTAAGACTTTATGAACAGAAACATCTAATCCTAGGGATTGTAATTCTCTCAATAGTACTTTAAAAGATTCAGGAGTACCGGGACGAGGAATAGTTCTACCTTTAACAATGGCGTTTAACGCCTCATTACGTCCTTGCATATCATCGGATTTGACAGTGAGTAACTCCTGTAAAGTATAAGCCGCACCATAGGCTTCTAAGGCCCATACTTCCATTTCTCCGAATCTTTGTCCACCCTGTTGAGCTTTACCGCCAAGAGGTTGTTGTGTAACTAGAGAGTAAGGACCTGTTGAACGGGCGTGAATTTTATCGTCAACTAAGTGGACTAATTTGAGCATATAGGCTTTGCCCACTGTAACAGGGCGATCGAACGGTTCACCAGTACGTCCATCATATAATTGAATTTTGCCCGGATTATTTTCATCAAATACCCAATCTTTCCCCGGTTTTTTAGCGGCATCTCGCAGTAAACCATTGACTGTATTACGAGAGGCTTCTTCGCCATACATCTCATCAAAAGGAGTCATTTTAAAACGATAGCCTAAATGTTCACCAGCCCAACCGAGCAGACATTCAAATACTTGACCTACATTCATCCGAGAAGGTACACCTAGGGGATTAAGTACAATGTCAACGGGAGAACCATCAGGGCAATAAGGCATATCTTGACGAGCTAGAATACGAGAGATAATCCCTTTATTACCATGTCGCCCTGCCATTTTATCTCCTACTTGAATTTTGCGTTTTTGAGCGATATAAACTCTGACAACCATGTTTGCACCCGGGGGTAATTCGTCCCCCTGTTCACGGGTAAATACTCGCACATAGACAACCCGTCCTTTTTCTCCGTTAGGAAGACGTAAGGAATTATCACGAACATCTCTGGCTTTTTCACCGAAAATCGCCCGTAATAATTTTTCTTCAGGGGGTTGATCTGATTCTCCTTTTGGAGTAACTTTACCTACTAAAATATCTCCTGACTCTACCCATGCACCTACTCGAATAATCCCTTGTTCATCCAGGTTTAAAAGGGCATCTTCACCCACGTTAGGAATTTCACGGGTAATTTCTTCAGGACCTAATTTTGTTTGACGGGCTTCTATTTCGTGCTTTTCAATGTGAATAGTAGTGTAAATATCCTCTTGCACCAAACGCTCACTAATCAAAATAGCATCCTCGTAGTTATAACCTTCCCAAGGCATATAAGCAACGGTGATATTATTTCCTAAAGCCAACTCTCCTCCCTCAGTAGCCGAACCATCTGCTAATACTTGACCGGGTACAACATCTTCTCCTTCATCCACTAAAGGACGTTGATTTAAACAAGTATCTTGGTTTGAGCGTTCGTATTTCTGAAGATTATAAACAATTTCAGTATTATCTTTCTTTTTTAATTTGATTTTTTTTGCATCAGCGTAAGTGATAGTACCATAATCACGAGAAACAATGACCATCCCTGAATCTCGTGCGGCTTGTCCTTCTAAACCTGTCCCAACTAAAGGACGTTCTGCCCTTAATAAAGGTACGGCTTGACGTTGCATATTCGATCCCATTAAGGCACGGTTAGCATCATCATGTTCCAAGAAAGGAATCATAGAAGTAGCCACAGAAACAATTTGCACAGGAGAAACCGCTACATAATCTACTTGAGTTGGTGAAGTAGTAGAAAATTCTTGACGGTAACGAATCGGTACACTTTCCCCCAAAATTATCCCGTTTTCATCAGTAGATAAATCTCCAGGGGCGACTCTTTTATCATCTTCTTCGTCGGCGGTTAAATATTCAGGAGGTAAATCCCAACGTACTTTGCCGTTTTCAACTTTGTAGTAAGGAGTAGCAATAAATCCATATTCATTAACTCTTGCATAAGTAGCCAAAGAACCAATTAAACCTGCGTTTGGTCCTTCAGGGGTTTCTACAGGACAAATTCTACCATAGTGGCTAGGATGAATGTCTCGAACCGCAAAACCTGCTCTGTCACGACTTAAACCACCAGGCCCTAATGCTGAAATACGGCGTTTATGGGTCAATTCCGCTAAGGGATTAGTTTGATCCATGAATTGGGATAATTGAGAAGAGCCAAAAAACTCTTTAATGGCTGCAATCAAGGGTTTAGGGTTAACTAAGGCGGCCGGAGTAAGAGTATTGGGATCTCCTACGGTCATTCTTTCTCGTATAATTCGTTCTAAACGAGATAAACCGACTCTCATTTGATTCTGTAATAATTCACCAACACTTCTTACTCGACGATTACCAAGATGATCAATGTCATCAATATTACCTATATCAAATTCAAGGTTAATGAGATAATCAACTACACATAAAATATCTTCTACCGTCAACACTCTAAGGTTATAGGGAACATCTAAACGGAGTTTTTTATTTATTTTATAACGTCCAACTTTCCCTAAATCATAACGTTTAGCATCAAAGAAACGGGTTTCTAATAATGCTTGGCCTCCGCTTACGGTAGGGGGTTCTCCCGGACGTAATTTGCGATATAGTTCCATTAACGCTTCATCTGTAGTCGGATTACCTTCTTTTTCGAGAGTTTTTTGATAAAAATCAGGGTGACGGAGACGATCTAATATTTCCCGATCAGTTAATCCCATCGCCTTTAACAGTACTTGGGCCGATATTTTCCGAGTTTTGTCGATTCTTACCCAAACAACACCATTTTTATCGGTTTCAAATTTTAACCATGCTCCTCTATTTGGTATTACAGAAGCAGAGTAGGTTCTTTTACCGTTTTTATCTAACTCTGATTTAAAATAAACCCCAGGAGATCTCACAATTTGATTGACAATGACTCGTTCAGCACCATTAATCAAAAATGTACCCCTATCTGTCATTAATGGTAAATCACCGATAAATACTTCTTGTTCTTTGCGTTCTCCTGTTTCTTTGTTTAATAATAATGTAGGGACATAAACTTGTACGGAGTAACTAGCGTCTCTTTTTTTTGCTTCCTCAATATAGTATTTCGGTTCTTTTAGACGATATTTCTCGCCAATGAAATGCAGTTCTAATTTACCCGCATAATCGGTTATCGGTGTAAAACTGTTGAGTTCTTCAATAATACCATGCTCTAAAAACCATTTGTAACTAGAGCGTTGAATTTCGATTAAATCAGGTAACAGTTCTTGGGTTCTCATAAGTCAGTTGTCAATTATCGGTTATTTGATTATCCTATATCTTAGGAATGTTTACAAGACGTTGGATTTAGGGAGAGATATTTAATCTCTGTAGGTTGGGTTAAACTGAGATCTTGCACCTTGAGAAAAACATCGATCCCTGATACCTACTAAAACTTAATATCTGAATAAGTGCGTAACGTCAGATTTTAAATAATCTACAGGCGTTGTCGTAAGTTTGTTTAGCGATGGTATCTAATGATTCTCCTCTAATTTGTGCTAGTTTTTCCGCTATATGGACAACATAAGCTGGTTCATTTCTTTTACCCCGATAAGGAGTCGGTGCGAGAAAAGGACAGTCCGTTTCAATTAAAAGGCGGTCGCTTGGTACAATGGAAGCACTGGCGTGAACAGTCTTAGCACTTTTAAAAGTAACAACACCACTGAAACTAATATACATTCCTAAGTCTAAAAACCATTGAGTTTCCTCTGGATTTCCAGCCCAACAGTGCATAACTCCGGTTAGAGTCCCTTTTTCTTGCATAAATTTACACAAAATATCCTGTAGATTACTAGCGGCCTCCCTACAGTGAATAATAACTGGTTTATTTAATTGTTGAGCGATTTGCAACTGTTGCCAAAAAACTTCTTTTTGTAGCTCTTGTTGGTCATCTTTATAAAAATCCAATCCCATTTCACCAATGGCGACAACTTTAGGATGAGATTTTGCTGATTGTAAAATTTGTTGGTAGGTTTTTTCCCCTTGCCATTTTTGGGCATCTAACGGGTGTAAACCTACAGCACAGTACAACTCAGGGAATTGTACAGACAACTGTTTGATACTCTCAAATTCGTCAGGATGGACACAGGAGTGAACTAATTTACTAATTCCTGCGGACTGCCAACGGGCAGATACTGAATCCAAATCATCTTTGAATAAATCAAAGTTTATATGAACGTGGGTATCTATTAGTTGCATTGTTGATCGGTGATTGAGTTATCATTTATTCCCTACTGCTTAAAGATTAAGTCAAGGGATTAAACATCATAACACGAACTTGTGGATATTTTTCAGTACTGTTTAAGATGCTTGAGGTACAATAGTTTTTAAAGCTCTAGCCAATCTAGCTTTTTTTCTCGCACCATTATTTTTGTGATAAACTCCTGTTTTTACCGCTTTGTCAATTTTGCTATAAGCCACAGACATAGCATTATTAACGCTTTGTAGTTGTTCCTCACTAGGAGAAGAAGCATAAGCTTCTACCGCTAGAAAGTATTTTTTCATTAAGGTTTTAACCGCCGATTTGTAAGCCTTGTTACGCATACGGTTACGTTCGTTGATCTCGATTCTTTTGAGTGCAGATTTTGAGTTAGCCACTATCTTAAACTTATTTTGATTACTTAATTAAATATATCAGTTTTTTTCACAGAATATCCCGACTTTCTATTCTAACTTTGATAAACGTGATTGACAAGGAGAAAAAAGGAAAATTATTAGTTCTTCAAATTACTTTGATTATTTGTATTGGTGAAAGATCCGAGTATAAAATTAAAGAAAAAATTTATAATCTTGATTTTTCACCGTGACTTCATTCTCTGAGACAGAATTTGAACAAAAATACCAAACTGGTAAATTAGCTTTTGAAAGAGGACGTTATCGTCTTAGTATTGAATATTTGCAACAGGCTTGTCAACTTGTTTCTCCTTATTCCCGACTTGGTGGGGAGGTTAAATTTTGGTTAATCAATGCTTATGAAGCAGAGGGAGAATCACAACAGGCGATCGCATTATGTGAAGAATTATGTACTCATCCTCACGGGGAAACGAAACGACAAGCTAAATCTTTACTTTCTATTATCAAAGCACCTAAATTAGTACGCCCTAAAGAGTGGATGACGGAAATTCCTGATCTTAGTGATACTTCTGTTACTTCTAGCAAATATACTAAAGCGAGTGCATCGAATCGCAAAATAAAGCCAAAAAGACAAATTGAGCTAGTAGATTTAAGTAGTGTTAACACTAAAGAGAATCAATTTATTTGGTTAAGTCTTGGTATTGCTAGTATGATGATTGTTAGTTTATTGATTATTTAGGATCTGTTGAAAAAGTTTTTTGGTGAAGGTAGGGAATGGGCACTCTTGCAAGAAGCACTCTTGTAATAGGTAAATTTCCTCATTCCTCATTCTTAAGAGTTGCTTTTAAATACTGTAAAATTATCATTGCGATGATCACAGTACTAGCTAAAATTAACCAAAAATTATGAGCTTGAATTATACCTTGATCTAATACAAAACCGCCTAAAGGAGGACCGATTAAATAGCCAATTGCCCAACATTGAGAGTTAATCGCAAAATAAATTCCTCGTAAGGAAATAGGTGCTAAATCGACAATTAAAGCCGAAGCGGAGGGATTATAAGTAATAAGTGCCATGGCGGCCATTAAAACTCCGAAAATACCCCAATAAAAGGCAAATTGAGCTACATTTGGTGACATCCAACTTAAAATAAACGTTAATCCCCACATTGCCAGAGAAAGTGTTAAGCCTTGAATACGAGTAAGACGGTTAAGAATTTTTACCACTGGTAATTGAAACGCTGCGGCAAAAATGATATGTAAGCTAAATAAGCTACTAATATTAGCAATCGAGAATTGATGATTAACGGTAAAGTTAGTTAAATATAAGGGCAAAGTGGTTTGAATTTGCGAAATATAGGTAGTAAACATCACATTAACTAGGCAAAAAATCCATAAACTTTTGTCTTGTAAAGTTAAACTCCAACCATGCCATTTTGTGGAATGTGTCGTTTCGATTTGGTAAGTTTCTTGAATAGAATAATAAATTACAAAATAAAACACCACAAAAGAAAAACCATCGATGATGAATAAAAGGCGATAATTATTTGTCAAAGCAATAAGCCAACCACCAATAATAACCCCTAATCCTAAACCTAAATTATCCGCTAAACGACTGATAGCAAAAGCCGAATTTCGTTGATTGGGAGTCGTTAAATCTGCCACTAATGCCTCCGCCGGAGGCCAATAA
>NZ_VRZC01000087.1 GCF_016743215.1 Geminocystis sp. GBBB08 | reverse complement strand
CCTCCAGAATTGGTAACAATGGGTTTTCCAGAGTTGGTAACAATGGGCTTAAGCCCCCTGCCTGATGATATATCTGAGTCTAGGAGATCTTGACTATCAATCAGTTTTCTGAGACTATCTATTATAGTGGGTAAATCTTGACTAAAATTGGCGATCGCCTGACGAAAATCTTTAACTTCTGCCCTTTCATAGTCTAAAAATTGGTTAAGTAAAGCATCCAAAGCGTCATCATCCTCTAGGTTAATCCGTAGAGATTCTGTGCCATTTTGGATTAAGACAGCAGTTTTGCTATCCTCAAATAAAATATTGTCGGTAGGATAGCCTTTCTTAAATTTTGCTTCAATTTCAGCATCTAAACTATCCTTTTCGTCTTTAGCTTCCCAATATCCCCAATCCAGTCTTAAAGCATCTTTAACAATACCATCAAGGCGTATGGATTTATTTAATCTACTATTAATAGTTAACTCCTCTACCAATAAAAAATCTTTGGGCTTACAATAACCATTTAACAGAGTAGCAAAAGCATATCTAATAGAGCTTTCATTGTGACTACCACCACCATAACGTTTTCTGGTTTCTAAATCTCGACGATATTGATTGATGAGAGAATAGGACATAATTTATTTAAGAATGAAATAAGTAATATTAATTATGATCAATAGACTTCTCCAGAAATTAAAAATTAAATTAATTTAAGTATTGAAATTATCAAAATAGGATATTTTATCGTCAATTAATCAACGTGTTTCAATAATTATTGGAGATGTCTAATTAATAGCCGTTTTGTGCTAAAAAATCTAAAGTAATATCTTCTTGAATAGGTTGTTTGCCAAAACGATGACTGATTAATCTATCTACATACTTACCTAAAATATCGCTTTCTAAATTAACCCAATCTCCTGCTTGAAGTTGAGACAAATTAGTTTCGCTATAGCTATGGGGAATTACCGCTACTTTAAACCAATTACCATTTATATCACAATCAGCGATCGTCAAGCTAATACCATTAACGGCAATACTAGCTTTAGAAAAGATATAAGGAGAAACATAGGTTTGCCATTGGTTTTTTAATTCCTCTGGTGCAGTAAAAATCATTTCCCATGATTGTTGACAATTTACTGATTCTACTAAACATCCTATACCATCTACATGACCACTAACAAAATGTCCACCAATTTTACTACCTACTCTTAAAGAAGTTTCCAGATTAACATTCTTTTCTTTTTGGATATTTTTAGCTAAAGTTGTGCGTTGTAAAGTTTCAGGGGATGCAGTGGCAATAAAACCTGAGTCGAAAATTTTTTCGACAGTTAAACAAATTCCGTCAACAGCGACACTATCACCAATGGCTAAATCTTGACAAATAATTGCTTGATTTTTTTGGTGAATATTAATGGCAAATAAATTATTTCCTAAAGATTTTATCTTGCCGATGCCTTGTATTAATCCAGTAAACATAAAAGGGTGTTAGGTATTAGAAATTTGGTATGAGAAATACAGAGGATAAACCCCCCTGAAATAAATTTTAAAGCTAAAAATCAGCGTTCAATAAATTGAACAAAAAAGTCATATAATCTAAAGTTAATAGTTCATTTTAATAAAGATTATCTGTGGTAAAAAGTAAAATTTATTTTAAAGTGGGTTTTAAATAAATGTGCAAAATCTAAATATTAAGTGCCTAGACAAAATTAATTGTATATAGGCAATAATAATGCAAGGCAGGGGTTTAAACTCCTTGTTATTATGGATTTGAAAAAAGTAAGATGCAGTATTAATTTAGTTTACCTACTTACTCATTACTTAGAGTGATGTGCAAGATTCAAAAATAAATTATGACAGTATATTTTGTTGGTGCTGGGATTGGTGGTGTTGATTATCTTACAGTAAAAGCCTTTAAAATTATCTCTGAAGCTGAGGTTATTATTTATGATGCTTTAGTTGATACTCAAATTTTAGATTTAACTTCTCCTCAATGTATTAAGATTTGTGTCGGTAAAAGAGGAGGGAAAATTAGTACATCCCAAGAAACTATTAATGAGTTATTAGTTACCTATACTCAACAATATGATAAGGTTATTCGTCTTAAAAGTGGTGATTGCGGTGTTTTTGGGCGGATTAATCCAGAATTAAAGGCTTTACAAATTATTAATGCTGATATTGAAATTATACCCGGTATTTCTTCGGCTCTAGCTGTACCTTTATTGGCTAATATTATGCTAACGGAAAAAAATGATAGTCGTTGTGTAACTATTGTCACTGGACATGATCCTGATAGTTTAAATTGGTCAATTCTTAGTCAAGTTGATACTTTAGTTATTTTAATGGGCGCTAAGAATTTGTCAATTATCATCGAAAAGTTACAATTATATGGTCGATCGCCAGATTTTCCCATTGTCATTATTAAAGATGGTGGCACTAATCAACAACAAGTATGGAAAGGAAGGTTAGATAATATTTTAAAAAAAACCCTTAATATTTCTTTATCTCCTTGTATCATCGTTATCAGTAAAGTCGTTAATAATTAGTAATGAGTAATTGTTAAAAATCAACTGACAAAATGATTAACTATAAAAAATCTTATCCTCTAGCAGGAGAAACTATTTTAGTAACTCGTGCGGCTTCTGCTAACAGTCAATTTCGAGAAATGTTGGAAACAAAAGGTGGTATTGTTTTAGAGTTTCCCGCTTTAGTGATTAAACCTCCTTCAACTTGGCAAAAATTAGATCAGGCGATCGCCAATTTGACAGAATATGACTGGTTAATCTTAACATCAGCTAATGGAGTAGAATATTTTTTTCAAAGATTATATCATCTAGGGAAAGATAAAAATGACTTACATACCATAAAAATTGCCGTAGTCGGCACGACAACTGAGCAATATTTACAACAATATGATTTAAAAGCCGATTTTATTCCCCCTGATTTTATTGCTGACTCTTTAGTCAAAAATTTTCCTGAAAAATTATCACAACAAAAAATATTATTTCCGAGAGTCGAAAGCGGTGGTAGGGAAATTTTAGTGCAAGAATTAAGTCAAAAAGGCGCAAAAATAACAGAAATACCAGCTTATCAGTCAGGATGTCCAGATTTTATCGATGAAACGGCTTGGGATGCTATCAGAAATGAAGTTATTAGTATTATTACCTTTGCCAGTTCTAAAACCGTTAAAAACTTTTATGATTTAGTCACTAAAGCTATTATCGATCATCCTCATCTTAATATTCATTCTCTCTTAAAAGACGTTACTATCGCCTCTATTGGACCACAAACTTCCCTTACTTGTCAAGAATTGTTAAAAAGAGTTGATATTGAAGCTAAAGAATACACTCTTGAAGGATTAGTAAATGCCATCATCACTTTTGTGGCATAAGGCATAAGTAGAATCTGCTCAATTAATCAGGAAGCTATCATAATCAAAGGTAAAGAATTTAGAATTTAAAATTTAGAATTTAGAATTTAGAATGAAGATTTTACCATTGCCTATTACCCATTGCCTATTCATTTAGGATTGCTACACTTCAGTTTTGACTTATTAATCTATGGGTTTTTCCTTAAAAACTATTTTATCAGTTTCTTTCTTATTACCAGTACTAATTACTGCTACTTCTGTCAGTAGTGTTTCTCTCTGGTTTAGTCAAAAAGCAGTCAATAATCTGGCGTATCAGTTAATGACTCAAAATAGCGATCGAATCTTAGATAATGTTAAAACATTTTTAGCACGACCACAACAAATAACCCAAACCATAGAAAACTTAATTACGGCTAACACTTTAGACTTAAAAACCGAAAATATGGATAAGTGGTTGCCTTTTCTGTGGGAAGAATAGACCTCTTGCAAAACTAAAATAAGCAATATATTTTTGATGATGTGGTGACAGTTTTTCTATTTTTTTTATTTTCATAAGCCAATCTTATCTTTTTTTTGGTGCGATCGCTTATAATAACAAATTATGACCCTCTATTTTTGTGTCAACTCAATTTTGCAAGAGATCTATTTTTTAATTTTCGCTTTTAACTCCCATTTAATCCGGTTTAAAATTGAAGTCTCATCTAAAGAATTAATGATCTTTTCTACTACTGCTAAAGGACCACTTTCTCCCCAAGATGCACCGTTAGCAAGATAAACTTTTGTCACTTGTCCGATAGCATATGTAGATACTCCAGCGATCGCTCCTTGTGTAATAGCCACAGACAGAAAAGGAACTACGCTTAAACCGCCAGACACGGGAGTAGCTAATCCTAACAAGCCTTTCAGAGAACTTAAACCAAAAGTTACTAATATATCACTAGCAGTAATTCCTCCTAAACTTATAGCGATTTTTTGCAATAGTTTGACGGCACTTTGTTGAGTCATGGAAATACCATAAACATGAGAAAGAGTTAAAATCATGGCAACATCAATAATTGCACCAGTAAATAAATCAAAAGCGGTAACAGGATTAAAAGCGATGGCAGTAGCTTTTGTCATGACAGTTTTTTGAATAATTTTTTCGGCTTCGGCTTCCCGACAAATAAGTTTTTGTTGTACTAATTTTTCGTGAATTTCTCCTGTAAATAACATAGTATTCAAAGCAACCAAAGATTTTCCTTCTTGGTGGAGAATTTGTAAAATTTTGACTTGTAAATCTTGAATTTCAGGTTTTCCCCGTTGACGAGTAATACTAATTTTCCCTTGCTTATCTTTAACACTGGTAACAATTAAAGGAGAAGACGCAACCATCACAATTTCATCTGGAGACAATAACTCTCTCACTCGAATATCCCTTATGGTAGAATAAATTTCGTAACGATCAGCATCAGGATATTGATCAATTTTATTGAAGACTAATAATATTGGTTTTCCTACTTCCCGTAACTGGCATAGGGCTTGATATTCAACTCTGGTAATATCACCGGCAATGATGAATAAAATTAAATCAACTTGAGTCGCAATTTGATGGGCAAGAATTTCTCTAGTTTCTCCATCTATTTCATCAATACCCGGAGTATCAATTAATTGAATTTGCACATTTTCTACCGCTTTAATTAAACGTTGCACTTTTTGTTGACTATCGCCGATATTTTCCTTTTTTAAATGCCAATTTGTTTGCTCTTTTTCACGAGTGACACCATGTAAAGGACCAGTAACAAAAATTTCCTGCCCCACTAAGGCATTTAAAACACTAGATTTTCCCCTGCCAACCATGCCAAAAGCAGCAATTTGGATAACAGAATTTTCTAATTTTTGCAACATTTGGCTTAAATATTCAATATCAGTTTCTAAGCCTTGTTTTTCCTCTTCTTTTAAATCAATATTCAGTATTAAATTTTTTAAAGATTCTTTTGCTTGTTTATAATTAATTTCTCCTTGCAAATGAGCAAAATCGAGAATTGTAATTTCCCAGTCTTCTTCTTGCCATTGCCATTCATTCATGCCTTTTTCCACTTAAAAGTATATCAAAAAAATCCGAAATATATTGTAGAAATTTATTTATTAATCTTGATAATATTTATTTATAACTAAATTAATTTTATTAACTGTAATATTTTTTTGTTCTGATTTAAGATAAATTATTAATCATAAAATACTTATTTCTGATTCTTCTCATCTTTCGACATGAAGTTAAATTAATCATAGCTTTTTTCTCTATAGAATAGCTATAATTCCTCTTTTTGTATTGAAAACTACTAAATAGCGATCTTAGTTTATTGATAATATGGTGCATAAATTGTGAATTTTAGTCATTAAATGGTAACTATACAATGGTAAATAATACCCTTGCTCAAATTAGGCAAAATAAAAAACAACAATTCTTCATCGAAATAGGTGTAATCATCGCTATACTAATTCTTTTCGTGATAATTTTACCTTTAATAGTTAGTCCCTTTAGATTACAATTATTAGGAAGATTTTTAGCTTTAGCTATTGTCGGCCTTGGAATTGATTTGATTTGGGGTTACACAGGATTACTTAGTTTAGGCCATGGAATTTTCTTTGCCCTAGGAGGTTACGCCTTTATGATGCACGTTAAACTACAAATACCTTCAGGAGAATTACCCGAATTTTTTAATCTCTATGGAGTTACAGAGTTACCTTTCTTTTGGCAACCTTTTCACTCTTTTCCTTTTACTTTTATTGCCATCTTTATTATTCCTGCTATTGTAGCAGGTTTATTGGGATATTTAGTCTTCCGTAATCGTATTAAAGGGGTATATTTTTCCATCTTAACTCAAGCCGCATTAATTGTATTTTATAATTTTTTCAATGGACAACAAAAATTAATTAACGGTACAAATGGTTTAAAAGTTGATAAAGAAACTCTCTTTGGCTTTCTCATCAGTGCCCCTTCTACTCAAGTAGTTTTTTATCAATTTACCATTATTTTTTTACTCTTATCTTACCTTCTTTGTCGTTGGTTAACTAGTGGCAGATTTGGCAAATTGTTAATTGCTATTCGAGATGATGAAAATAGGGTAAGATTTTCCGGATATGATCCTACTTGGTTTAAAGTTTTAGTTTTTGCTGTTTCGGGAGCGATCGCTGGAATTTCAGGGGCATTATATACAGTGCAAACAGCTATTATTACCCCTAGCATTATGGAAGTAGCTTTCTCTATTGAGATGGTGATATGGGTTGCCGTTGGCGGTAGAGCAACTTTATTAGGAGCAATTATCGGCACATTATTAGTAAGATTAGGACAAAGTTTTTTAAGTGAACAATTTCCAGATATTTGGCTCTTTTTTCAAGGAGCTTTATTCTTAATAGTAGTAACAATTTTACCTAACGGTATCGTTGGTTGGTGGCACAATTGGGCATGGATAAAACTCAAATCAATTTTTGGTTTAAACCCTCCCTTAATTACCTATCCTTCTTTAGAAAAAAACCCCGAAGAAAGTCCATAATTTACAATTAATAATTAGCAATTAATCTTTTTTAATTAATCTGATTATGTTCGGCTAAAATTCTCTCGACTTTAGCTTCTTCAAGTTTAGCAATAATTCGACTAGATTCATGAAGATCTCTTTGAGTTTTTGTAAGACTAACTGTTGAGCCGATGGAAAAAAGTAATCCCATACCCATATAACCTTTAATCCATATATCCACTGGTAAATAAATTATCCCGATGGAAGTCGCACCAATAGACAAGATAAAAGACAACCAAGTTTGAATAACCCATGCACTACTATGACTTTGATTAAAATTCTCTTTTCCCATGATTAATAAACATCTAAAATAAATTTTATATGATGATTATAGTAATCAGTTTTTTTCTTTGGTTTAATAAATAGACACTTTTTGAATTGGACAAATTCTGAAAAAAGTTGCATCGATTTTCCCAGAAATAGGTTATGATTAACTTTAAAAAATGTGCAAATTTAAGAACATTTATGAACATTTTAGTAGTCGATGATTTAAAGTCACAATTAGACTTAATCAGTGAATATTTAACTTCTGTTGGCTATACCGTTGCTACCGCTACAAACGCAAAAGAAGCATTAGTCAAAATTTCAGAACATAAACCCGATCTTATTATTACTGATTGGATGATGCCCGAAATGAGCGGTTTAGATTTATGTCGGCAACTCAAAAAAAATTCGGAAACAGCAACTATTCCTGTCATTGCTTGTACAGCTAAAGATAAAGATGTTGATCGAATTTGGGCAAAAAAACAAGGCGTAAAGGCTTATTTAGTCAAACCTTGTTCTAAAGAAGAATTAATTAGTGCTGTAGATTTAATCGTCTCTAGTTAATTAATCCCAAGTCATAAGCACTCGACGCATTTAATTTACATTTTTGATTAATTCTTAACAAGGTAAGGGGCTTAAACCCCTTGTTACCTCACGCTCTTTCAAGTAAAAAATTAGATTGATTGAGATCAAATTGGAGTAAGACACACAAAGATTTTTTTCTATATTAAAAAAAAATAATTTTACGAAAAGGGCAAGTAAGAACTATAGTAGAAATTTATCCTGAATTAAAAGCATTTGAGGTAGAATTTTCTGATAAACATGGACAAACTTATGGTTTAATTTCTTTGGAGATTTATCAATTAATGTTACTTTATCCTGATAATTCTAATCTTAGTTTAGTTGGGTAAATGTTGCAAAATAAATCATTTTTTCCTCTAATTCTGAAGGATATACTGGTAATTAAATTCTTTTATTTGAATCGGAGAGAGATTAAGGCTTTAGCCTTTACTACTAACCTATAATATAATTATATTTAATAATGAATAATATTGACTTAAATAAGAAAAATAAGATAAGTTTTAAGAATAAAGTTTTACAACAATTTAAGGAGGAAGATTATTCTAAAATTGCTGTTTTAATTAGTAATGAGTATGAAGGATTTTCTCGTAATGGTGGTATTGGTACTTATTATACTAGCTTAAGTCAAAAGTTAGCTCAAGCTGGTTGGGCTGTAATTTTAATTCTTTGTCAAAGTGATGAAAAATATGAGGGAAAATCTCATATTCGGGCATTAAAACATATTTTTTCTATTTCAGAAGTTGAGGATGTTTTAAATTTAACACAAGAACATAAATTTATTTTAAATCAAGCTAAGAAAGATTACTATTTTAAATATCAAAGTGTGGGAAGTTGGCTTTATAGTCAAGGTTTTTCTAATACTTTTAAAGATAGTAAAATTTATATAGAATTTCCTGATGTTAATGGATTTGGCTATGATACTATTCAAGCAAAAAAAGCGAATTTGTTAGGGAAAAATTCCTTGACAAATATCACTATTCATGGTTGTTTTGAATGGGTTTTTGAGGCTAATGATAGTATCAATAAAGAGGATTGGTTTAATCAATCTTGTCATCGAGAGCAAGTTGCTTATGAGAATGTTGATTTAGCTTTTTTCCCTTCTTTTTTCTTAAAAAATAAAGTTGAATCCTACGGTTGGCAAACGAATCATGCCCATAATCGTCCTTATTTTGTCCCGATTCAACCTATCTTAACTTATGATAAAGTTGATCAAGAATTAGCTAAATATAACTTGTTAGGAATGACAAGTCAAGAAGAAAGATCTTATGTAAAATATTATGCTGAAAACGATTATACTGGACAAGGTGAAATTGTTGATTTAGGTTGTTGGTTAGGTTCGTTAACTTTACCTTTAATTTTAGGTTTAAATAATAATAAGCAGGTTAATTCAACAGATATAAAAATTCATGCTTATGATTTATTTCGGTGGAAATCATGGATGAATTTAGAAGTTATCGGCACTGATTTAGAAAATAAATATCAAAATGAAGATAGTTTTTTAGATAGTTTTTTAGCACAAATCAACCCCTATGAAGATAAAATAAAAGTTTATGAAGGGGATTTAATGACTATGAGTTGGAATAAAGATAAACCTATCGAATTTTTAGTTATTGATGCCATGAAAAAATGGAATTTAACTAATTATATTCTTAAGAAGTTTTTCCCTTCTTTAATTCCTAATATCTCTGTGATTCACCATCAAGATTTTTGTCATTATCGTTGCAGTTGGATTCATTTAATTATGTATCGTTTTAAAGAATATTTTGAGCCTATCATCTATGTGCCAAAAGGTTCGGTTATGTTTAAATATATTAAGAGCATTCCTGATGAATTTTTAACCAAAACTTATGATTTCAGCGATTTTTCTCCTTCAGAAATTAATCAAGCCTTTGACTATTCCTCTAGTATTGTACCTTTTCCGGCTAAGGCGAATATTATGGCGGCTAAAATAATGTTATATATTCATATGGGAGATATGGAACAAGCAAAAAAAGAGTTACACTAGGTAAAACAAACTACCGTTTATCAACCTGATACTGATTTATCTATAGTAGAAAATTTATTAATTAGTTAACTTTATTTGCACAAAAATTATCTTAAAATTATGTCACAAGAATCTTTAAATTTTGAAAAAAAAGAGCTAATTTCTTTAGTTTTTTTTGGACGTTTAGAAGAAAGAAAAGGTTTATGTACTTTTATCTCTGCTGTTAAGGTTTTACCGAAAAAATGGCAAGAAAAAATTAATATTATTTTCATGGGAAAAGTTGTACCTTTATATTCAGCAGAATTAAAACATCTTAATAGTGAACAATATATTCAACAAGAATTAAATGATACTATTAGTTACGAAATAATCGGCAATTTTTATAGTCAGCAGGCGATCGAATATATTAGGAAATTAGATCATGCTATAGTATGCTTAACTAGCCCTCAAGAAAATTTCCCCAATACAGCGCTAGAAATGGGACAATTACCTGTAAGTTTGGTGGTATCAGATACGGGGGGGTTTCGAGAAACATTACAATTAGTACAACGCACGGAAGGATTATACTGGTTTAAACCAAAAGATGCTGATTCTTTAACGGAAAAATTAGAAGAAGCATTAACCGATTATCCTCTCACTCCAAAAGTTGCCGAAAAAAGCACTTTAGAAAATCTTAATCAAAAATTATTAGCAGAAAAAATAGCTTATATTGACAAGGCTTTTGCGGAAATAAAAACTATTGAAAAACCAAAAAATAAAGTAACTTTAGCAATAATTTCTCAAAATCAAGGAAAATATTTAGTAGATTGTCTTAGTAGCATTGAAGCTCAAACTTATCCTTATTTAGATGTTCTTATTATTGATGATAATTCTCAAGATTCTGATAGTAAAGATTTATTTATTCATGCACAATCTTTGTTTCCTAATTTTAAATTTATTGCCCATGAAAAAACTAAAGGTATCGGTGCAATTAAGAATCATCTTTTAGAAATTTCTGGGGGAGATTTTTTCTTGTCTTTTAATCCTCAAGTCACATTTTTTCCTCAAAGCATCGAAAAATTTATCGAAACTGCTATTAATGCTAATGCTTCTATTGTCACCAGCGCACAAAAAGAAATTGGAGCCGTCGATCGCATTGTTAGTTATAGTGGAGGAACATTGCCCACGATGATGAAAGGAAATGTTTATGGGGGAGAATGTTGTTTATTTTCCCGTGCATTATTAAATAAATTTCCCTATACAGAAGACAAAGACATTGATAGCCAGAATTGGGAAATAATCACCGCCGCCATTGTTACGGGAGAAAAGATAGTTTACTATCCCTATCCTTTATATGAATACTTTGTCACCGTCGAGTATTCCATAAATCAGGAAATGTCAGCTAAAGCGAAATACTCCTTACGTCAGTTTTTAGCGAAAATTCCTCCTGAAAAATGGACAAAAAGACAAATATATATGTTAATGACAGCAGTGCAACAACTGCAAGATTTACCCTCACAAATGTCTAACTTACAATGGCAGTTACAAAAAACGATAAAACAGTTACAAAAATGTGAAAATCATGTTTATCAATTAGAAAATAACTCTTCTGATGAGAATAGTCTCCCACAAGTTAGTTATTTTGATGAATTAAGATACGAAAATAATAAAAATAAAATACAAGAATTAGAAAATCGATTAAAAGAAGCTAACGAAAGAATTGCCGCTATGGAAACTAGTAAATTTTGGAGTTTACGGCAAAAATGGTTTAAAGTAAAAAAAACCTTTGGCTTACCTGTTGATGAGGAATGAGAAATGAGAAATGAGAAATGAGGAATGAGGAATGAGGAATAAAAAAGCAAAAAGTCAACCTGTCAGCTAGTCTTAAGAGTCTTCTAGTCTTCTAGTCTTCTCATCTTACAGCAGTTTTCAGATCAATGAACCACAATTCTTATTATAAAGGTAGGGCGATGCACTGCCCACAATTTGAGGGTGTGGTTTACCAAATTGAAAAGCGCTGTAAGAGTCTTCTAGTCACCTAATCTTAAGAGTCACCTAGTCTTAAGAGTCACCTCATCCTCCATTCCCTTCCCACTTTTTTGACGCAACCCCTAAATATAAATGAAAATAACACATTTAAGTACTTTTGATATTGCAGGAGGTGCAGCTAGAGCAACTTATAGATTACATGAAGGTTTATTAAAAATAGGAGAAGAATCGCAAATATTGAGTTTATATAAAACATCTTCCGATAATCATGTTTTAGAATATAAACCTCATCAATCCGAAAATAATCTTGATTCTATTTATTGTAATTATATTCAAAATCATTATATTAATAATAATAGAACTTCTATTTCTAATACTTTATTTTCTTTAGGTTACTCTGGTGTTAATGTTAACAAATTACCGTCAATTATTAATAGTGATATTCTTAATTTACATTGGATAACCAGTGGTTTTCTCTCACCTTTAACTATTAAAAATTTACTGGATTTAGGGAAACCTGTAGTTTGGACACTTCATGATATGTGGCCGTTTACAGGAGGTTGTCACTATACAGCAGGATGTCAAGGTTATGAAAATAATTGTTTGAATTGTCTTCAACTTTCTGAAGATATTTTTCAATTACCGCATCATCTTTTACAAGAAAAAATAGAATTTTTTAATCATCCTAATTTAGTTATAGTTACCCCCAGTCAATGGTTAGCTGAATGTGCAAAAAAAAGCCAAGTTTTTCGTCATAACAGAATTGAAGTTATACCTTATTCTTTAAATACTCATGTTTTTAAACCCTTGAATAAAAAAGAAGCAAAAAAAATTTTAAATCTTAATTCTGATGACATTATTTTATTAGTAGGTGCAGTTATAGGCAAAGAAAAGAGAAAAGGATTTATCGAATTAATTAATAGTTTAAAAATATGCCAAAATAATCATCAATTTTCAGAGTTAATTAATAATAATCGTTTAAAAATTTGTTGTTTTGGTGAACTAAATGAGGCATTTAAAGGGTTAGGAGGAATAGAAGTAATTTCTTTAGGTAATATTAAATCTGATGAAAAATTAAGTTTAATTTATTCGGCAGCAGATGTTTTTATTCTTCCTTCTTTAGAAGATAATTTTCCTAATACAATGTTAGAATCTATGAGCTGTAGCACTCCAGTTATTGCTTTTAATATAGGAGGAATCCCTGATTTAATTGAAGATGAAATTTCAGGGATGATTGTACCTTATAATAATATTCAATTAATGAGTGCTAAAATTATACAACTAATTAATGATAGACCATTATGTGAAAGTATGGGTAAAAAATCAAGAGAAATAATTATCAACAATTATGAATTATCAATTCAGGCTAATAATTATCAAAAATTATACCAAGAATTAATGAATAGTTTATCTATAAATCAAAAACAATCTGCTGTATTTTCTTCTTCAACTACTATGGATAATAAAGGGAAATATTTTGAAAAAATTTACACAAATTTAGCCTTATACTCTATGGAAAAAGAATTACAAACTACCGAGAAAAAACTTAATAAGACTGAAGAAAAACTTTTAGAAGCAAAAAAAGTTATAAGTGAATACCAAGAGACAATCACAGCCATGGAAAGTAGTAAATTTTGGAGTTTACGCAAAAAATGGTTTGAAATCAAAAATTATTTCCGCTAAAATATAGCTATTTTAAATCATTCGTCAAGAATTAAAGATTAAAAAATAAATCTGTAAATCTTACTATACCGTCAAAGCTGATAGCTGATAGCTAACGCCTCTAAAAATCTCACAACTCACATAAGATTGCTATATAGCTATTTTAAAGAGAAAAACTAAACTTTTTGCGTTTGAAGTAAATCTCTCCCAATTTCATTTATCCAATCCCAAACAGATAGATTCCATTACCTTTATTTGAGAGTCTTAATCATTTTTTTTGCTGTTTTTGGCATTTTTGAGAATTTTAATTTCTTCTGTTAATTCAAGAATACGCTTGGTTTGATTTTTTAAGATTAACTGTGTAGCCACCCTGATTAATAACTCTGGTTTTTTAAAAGGTTTTGTGACATAATCAGAAGCACCTAATTTGTATGCTTGTATTAAATGATGTTCTTCTTGACTAGCAGTAAGAAAAATAATAGGAATATCTTTTGTTTTAGGAGAAGATTTTAATAAATAACAAGCATCAAAACCGTTTAAAATAGGCATCAAAACGTCTAACAAAATTAAGTCGGGACAAATTCTTCCTATTTCTGGTATGGCTTTAGTAATGTCTGTTTCTGTTAAAATATTAAAACCTTGATTATTCAAAAAAATACTAACTAAATCTAAATTCAAAGGTTGATCATCAACGATATAAATAAGACATGAGTTTTTTTTTTCATTTAATATTTTAACTCCTTTATCAATCTTTTCCTTAATAGTTACATGGGCAGTCATATTATGTTTAGGTTTAAATTAAAAATATTTTTGAAAATTTATAATCAACGAATTTACTCCCTTTAATTAAGATTTATTCCGTGTTATAGTTAATAAGAGAATTGACTTTTGAATCTAAATTTATCTTGAAAAATAACTTGTTAGTAATAATGTATGGGATATGGAAATTTTTGTGATCTTTAATACCATTATAATGTCTCTCTTATCACCTTTTGGATTAATCCTTAATAATTCTTTAATCAATGTAATTAGTAATACATCTGAAAATGTTGAAAATGTAAAGATAAGAGTTAATAGTATTCCTACTCATCAACTACTGAAAGGAGAAGTTGATTCTCTTCAAATTAGTCTCAAACAGTGGCAACCACAGCCAAATATTCGGATAGAATTGTTAGAATTGGAAACGGATTCGGTTAAGTTAAATTTGCCAGAAATTAGGCACATAAAGTTAGATAATTGGCAAAAATCCTTAAAATCCCCTTTAAACATGGGTTATCGTCTTATTTTAACCGAAAATGATCTAAATAACTTGATTAAATCTCCCCAAGCAGAATCGATTATTGCTAAAGTTGGTGGTAATTCTCAAGAGTCACAATTTCAAATTATTTCCCTTACTTTCAATTTATTGCCCAATAATCGTATTGCCATTGATACAAAATTAAAATTTCCTACTCGAACAGAAGAATTATTAAATGTTAACCTAGAATTTAGTTTACAGTTAATTAAAGGTCATACGCTGAAAATTAATGATATTCAAGGAACATTAAATAATAGACGACTATCATCTAAGCTACTACAAGGATTTGCTGATAACATAAATACTCAGTTGAATCTCCGCAATTTAGAAAAATCAGGTATTACTATGAGACTTTTGCAATTAAATATCAATGAAAATAATTTAGAAATCACCGGTTTTCTCCATCTTCAACCACAACTATCTCACAGTAATTTATAATTTTCATTAAGTTCAAATATAATTTTAAAATATAAAATATTTAATAACTATTATGGCAGAAAATCAAAAAGAAAATTCTTTTTTTACCACTAAAGCGATCGCACCTTT
>NZ_VRZC01000086.1 GCF_016743215.1 Geminocystis sp. GBBB08 | reverse complement strand
CGGCCATCCCATTGCAAGAGTGCAAGAGTGCCTATCCTCATCAAAATACTATGAGGCAACCCCTAAATACTGATTCCCTAGAAAAAAACGAGCACCTACTTAAAGAACGATCGCCAATCTCCACCTGATGAAGAAAGGTTAGAAGGGGTTAATTATATTTCAGGAAACCAATCTTCATCTAATAATTGATCTAAAGTATAAGGACATTCTAGGGGAAAAGTATTAAGTCCTGATTTTTTTAGTACATATTTTCTACTATCTTGATAGATACTATTAAGATTTGTTTCTAAATAATGAGCAAAATTTGTAGTCATACGTCTATTAATCTGAGTACGAAAACTAATTACTTCCGATTCCCAGTGACGGTAATTTTGTTCTCTTTCTTCATGCGAATACTGTAACAATAATAAATGTCTAATAATTTGTTCTAATAAACTTTCAATTTTATGTCTTTTTTCACTTCCCAAGTCTTCTAACTCCTCTATTAAATTCGGTAAATCTAGTTGATGAAATTGTTTTTCTTTTAATAATTTTACGGTTTCTTCTAACCACAAATAATCATCAATCTCGTATAATTCTTTTAACTTTTCCTGAGTATCTACTATCATATTTTTTCTCTTCTTACTTTCAATACCATTAACTTTATTATATTTGATTAAATCAAAAAACAGATCCTCCCTTATGCCTCTTAATTAAGGAAGACTAAATACTGATTGCTTACAAAAAAACGATCGCCTACCTAAAAAATGATCGCCAATTTCCACCTGATGAAGAAAGGTTAGCAGGGATTAATTATATTTCAGGAAACCAATGTTTATTTAATAATTCATCTAAATTATATGGACATTCTGAAGGAAAAGTATCCAACCCTGATTTAACTATTACATATAAACGGGCATCTTGGTAAATCTCGGCTAAATTTGTATTCAGATAATTATAAAAATTAGTCGTTATTCTTTTGTTAATTTGACTACGAAAACTAATTACTTCTGATTCCCAGTGACGGTAATTTTTTTCTCTTTCTTCATGCCAATATTGTAACAATAATAAATGTCTAATAATTTGTTCTAATAGACTTTGTAATGCTAATTTATCTCTTTTTGCCAAACTTTCTAACTCCTCAATTAAATTCTCTAAATCTAGTTGATGAAATTGTTTTTCTTTTAATAATTTTACGGTTTCTTCTAACCACAAATGATCATCAATCTCGTATAATTCTTTTAACTTTTCCTGAGTATCTACTATCATCTTTTCTCTATCCTTACTTTCAATACCATTAACTTTATTATATTTGATCAAATCAAAAAACAGATTCTCCCTTACACCTCTTATAGAACCTATTTGATATTTACATCTGTAACCGAAATAACAAAAGGTTTTGACGAGATTAAAGCATTTATTCTCAAATCATTACTATGTAATTCTTCTAAAAAAGATACCAAATGGGTTCTATAGCAAGCAATAAACGGGTTAGTTAAGACATTATCAAAATCTACAGTTGTCATTCCGAGATAACCAGAGGAATCTCAAAACGTCCTAATCAACTCATTATCTGCTATCATAAGGAAGACTAAATATTGATTACTTACAAAAAAACGATCGCCTACCTAAAGAACGATCGCCGAATATTATTTAATAAATTAAATTTTTAGCGTTTTGATTTATTTAAAAACTATAGAACAGGAAAGAATTTTCTGGTGAAAGATGAAATAGACTGAGCTTTGATAGATTGAGTATTAAAAGTTGGTAAACATGCTCATTCTAGCACCAATTACAATCATTAATCCGGGTTGTTCATAAAAAACACTAAAGTTACTGGGATTACTATGGAATTAATTATCTTAAAACTTTATTACTATATTAATAGTTACAAAAATGCGGATCTGGGTTTTAAGCAATTCCATCGCCACTCCTTCAAATTTTGATTACTAATCATGACTCATGGCTAAAGTTTGATCAGCAAATAATTGAGCTTCTACTTGTTCACAAATACGATGATATGTAATTAAATGTATCTCTTGAATATAGGGAGTATTTTTTTCCCTAACAAAAAGAGGATAATCAATTAAGCCATTCATCATACCACCATTATTTCCCGCCATGCCAATGGTAATTAAACCCCTTTCTTTTGCTACTTTTAAAGCCTGAATAACATTGGGAGATTTTCCTGAAGTAGATAAAACCCATAAAATATCTCCCGCCTTGCCAAAAGATTGTACTTGACGGGCGAAAATTGTTTCAAATTCATGATCATTACTCCATGCTGTTAGGGTAGCTGGATTTGTCCCTAGTGCGATCGCTGGTAATCCGGGTCGATTAAGTTGAAAACGTCCTACAAATTCCGCAGCTATATGTTGTGCATCCGCAGCCGAGCCACCATTTCCACAAATCAATAAAGTATGACCAGTTTGAAAACGAGAAGCTAAAATATCGATAACTTTATCAATATCTTGACAATATTCTTCATTAAAAGATTCTTCTAAGCACTGTAATCTTTTTTGTACCCAAGAGTTCAATTTTTGCCTCCTCTAATAAAATTGTAAATTTTGAAAAATGAGGGATAAATCCCTTACGACAAGCTACTCTTTTTTCTTTATCAATATATATTGTGAATAGAAAATCTCAATTTAACTGCAAACTTGAGCAACTAAACTGATGACATCATGACGAGTGAGTTTCGGTTTACCTAAAATTAACACTTCTAAAGTGGCATGAGCAAGGGTTAAAGGTATTTGACAAAATTGTAAAGCCGGCCCTTTAGGTAAAGATTTGGTATAAGCATCGGCTAAAGTGAGATTATAACGGGCATAATGGTGCATATCTTCTAACTGCCACCCTTGAGGGAAAAAACTTACACCTCGAAGTTTATCTTCTTGATGATTACGGAGAATATTTATTGCTTGTAAACCTCTTCCAAAACCAATGGCATCTTCTCGATTCGTTTGAGTGTTGTCATACCATCCCCACAAATCAGATAAGAGTAAACCCACAGAACCAGCTACACTAAAAGTATATTGATCTAAATTAGATTTAGTTTTAATTGTCCAATTGTTATCAGCCCAATAAGCCATTCTGTCCGCCATTGCCGCTGTTGCTTCCCAAATTCTTCCAGCAATACTTGAAGGAGCTAATAAAGCCCATTCTCCAAAACGATAACTAACTTCGGGTATGATTTGCTGATAAGGTTTAATCACCTCTGTCATTTCTTCATGAGTAATATTTTTGCAACCTGATTGTAATGCTAAACTAATATCTCTCAAAATTTTCGCTTTAGTTTGATTATCAAGGTGAGGATGATCTTCAATTTCATCAATAGCTCTCATACATAAATAAGCAGAGGTAACGGCTTCTTGTAATCCATTGGGTAAACGACTAATGGGAATATAAAAAGTTCGACTGGTTTCCTTAAGAGTTTTTAAGGCATCTTTTTTCAAATTCATTGATATTAACTCCTCACGCCCATAAAATGGGGCAATACTAATACTGTTTAGGTAATCTTAACTGAATTTTCTCTAATTAGCACTCCTTCTCTAAATCAAAAATTATAACCAACGATTCTTATTTCTTTCAATTTTTCTTTTAACTAGGGGTGCGTCATAAAGTATTAATAGTTAGGGCAATGGGCAATAGGTAAGTTTCCTCATTCCTCATTCCTCATTCCAAATATCTAATCTTTTAACCATTAAAGCGGTTTTAAAGTAAAAAGACTCAAGATTTTTTCGGCTTCTTGATATTCAGAAAATCTCACATTTTTTAGCTCTTTTTCACCTAAAATAATTGAATAATTAAAAAGTTGATAAACACTTAGTAAATTAGGATAACTAGGAGCAAATTTTTCCCAAGTAGTTTCACCTTCAAAAATTAAACCTGACTCAATTTTTAAGCCAATTTCTTCTTCTAAACCTCGATAAGCACCCTTAAGAGGAGTTTCATCTTTTTTGAGTTTTTCTGTTATGGTTGATAAATCTCTTTTTCTTACTACACCACTGAAAAATATTTGTTGATCTTCTATTAATTGAAAGTAATTATTCCCCAGTTTAAATTTTACATCAATAGAGCTAACTTTTAATAATCTTACTAATTGTTGATTAATAATTTCTAAACTAGATTCTCCTTCAATTATTTCTGTGAATAATTCTTCAAGGGTTTTATTTCCATGTTGATGATGCCAATTATTGGTATCAATATCATATTTAGAAAGTAAATTTACTAATTTTTCATAACTATTATAATCATTAATATTCATCAGCATTTTTAATTTAGGATCTTTTTTTTTGCCAAAAGGAGTTTTACCCCCCTTTGTGTGTTTATTTTACAAAATGATTAAACGACAGCCAGAATTTGTCGGTGATTCGTCAATTTCACGGTAAAGAATATCAATCCATTCTTCTTCTTCAGGAAAATTTTTATTTTTGACGACAAAAACCCAGTATTGTTTTATCTTTAAGGCATTTCGCACAAGGGTATATTGTTTTCCTTTTAAATCATAAAGGATATTTTGTCCTTTTCCTTCACTATCACACAGGCAAACTCCAATCCGGATTATTTCCCCTTCTTGATTTTCTAAACCAATTACTCCATGAATACCCAAAATTTCCCATAAAGTGGCAAAATCGTTTAAATCTGAGCGTTTTTCTAAAGCTAACTTAACGCGCTTCGGTAAGTATTTTTGAGCAACTTCTAACAAAGTAGTTTCATTCAAATCTGACGCTGTTAAGTGCGAGATTTTGAGCTTAGATGCGATGGCTAAAAACTTAATGCGTAAACTAAACATATATTCCTCCATAAAATCAGACAAATTTAGACACAAGCAACCTTTGGGCTACTTATTTCTGATGTTGAAGGTATATTTACTCATGGGACGGCTTTAGTCTTACGTTTATATGGGATCATTATAACCAAAAAACTTTTATTTTGACAAGGAAAAAAGATAAATTATTTTACTGGACAATTTTCAGAATAATATCGTCTAAATTAGCCATATCAAAATTAGTTTGATTAATGTTAGCGTCAACTAATTTTGCTTTCTGAAGATTAGCTCTGGTAAAATTAGACCAAGAGAGTTTTGCTTTTAATAAATTAGCATAGGAAAAATCTGTCATTTTAAAACTACCCCATATCATCATACTTTCGTTAAAATTAGAGTGGTTAAAATTGCCTTTAACAAAATTACCTCCGCTTAAATTGGCATAACTAAAGTCAGCATAGGAGGCATTCATCCCTACTCCATTAACTCCATTCATTTGGGTTAAAGATAAATTTGCTCCTTCGAGATTGGTATTCATCATAATGGCATTAGTTAAATTAGCACCCTGTAAATTAGCACCTTGCAAGTTAGCATCAGTTAAGTTAGCACGACTAAGAAGACAGCTAATCATTTTGGCACGACTAAAATTGGCTTTTTTTAAATTAGTGTCATGTAATAAGGCACAAACTAATGAGGCATAACTGAAATTACTTTCACTAAGATTAGCATTGCGTAAACTAGCATCCGATAAGTCAGATTTGGTTAAATTTGCTTTGTATAAATTAGCTTGGATTAAATTAATCGCTGTTAAATCACTTTCAATAATAGCATTACTGAGATTTGCTTCCTTAAGATTAGCTTGTTGTAATGAGCAATTGACTAAATTAACGTCTGTTAAATCGGCTTCTTTAAGATTGATACGACTAAGATTAATATTATCCAACATTTGACCGTGAAGATCCACTTTTTCAAAGTTAGTTTCGCCTCTTTGGTATCTTTCTACTAATTCTTGAACATCCATAATTAATTTAACAATTTTTTTCGCTTAAGAAATCTATTTTTTTGGTGATAAATTGAGCAATTTTTTTTGCCCCTCCTGTTTTTCCTAGCCTTTTTTTCCCGTTGACGGCTATTGATTGCCATAAATCAGGTGTTGACAATAATTCTTGTATTTTTTCAGCTACCTGTGAAGGATTATTGACTAATTGTAGAGAAATTCCTAATAAACGAGTTTGATTTTTCGCAAATTTTTCATTATATTGAGAACCGTTACCCGGAAATGCGATGGCTGGTTTCCCTAATCCTACAAATTGTTCTGTTGCTGTGCCGGCCATAGCTATAGATAAATCACAATAGTTTAAACATTGATCATAGACATTTTTAGTTAATATTAATTTTGCCCTTTTCTTAGTAAATACTATTATATCGGAATCGTTAATAGGTATATTCACGGATTTTAAGGAAGTTTCTTGCCACTGTTGAGAATATAAATATTCAGTAAATTTACTTAAAGATAATGATGGTGCGATAGCGGCTACAAAAATTAAATCTGAAGATTGACTATCGATAACAAAATCAACAGCTTTAAGTATTAATTGCCAATTATCGAGGGCTTCTGGTAATCTTGAGCCGGGTAAGAGTAAAATTTTGAGAAAATAATCATGATTAGATGGTAAAGGAGGTATGGTTAAGTCATCCATCATCGGATTACCAAAATCATAGGCAGGAATATTATCTTGCTGTAAACTTTGAGTAGTGATAGAATCCCGAGGAAAAACCCCAAAACAACGATGATTTTTCATTAACCATCTTTCCCAAGGGTAATAGATTGAACCAAAATAATGATCAATTTTCGATATATTTTCTAACCAACCATCTTCATTGCGTAAATAATATTCCGATTTTGCTGTGCCAATAAAGCCATATTTTGCACCGCTTAACCATGCAAACAAAAGAGGTAAAATATCGCCTACGGCTAAAATATAACCGCCGTTTTTTGCCCATAATTTCACAGCTTTAAATTGAGTTAAAGTTAAACCAATTAAACCATGACGCACATCTTGCCATAGTTGTTGACTATCCATATAAATAAAACCTCCTGAAGGCATTTTTTTTACTGGTGCAATAAAAGGTATTTTTTCTGATTCATAAGCAAATCCTTCTCCTACCATTGGTAAACAAGCTAGGGAGATTTTGGGATTAATTTGCCGTAATTGGCTTATAATTTTTACAGCAATAATATCTTCACCGTGACCATTACTGATAACTAATAACTTCATAATTAAGTAGGTAAGCTAAATTTATACTGCATTTTACTTTTCTCAAATCTATAATAACAATATGTAACAAAAAGTAATAAGAAGTTTTAACCCTCCTGCCTTGCATTGCTATATACCATTAATTTTGTCTAGGTATTAACAAAAATATTGTAACGAGGATAATATTGTCTTTGATAAAAAAATGAATCAGTGAAAATCTTGATCGATAGATTATTATAAATATATGAATTAGATGAAAATTAGCTTAGGAGTGACAACAATGGATTTTAGCCATATCCAATTTTGTAACGATAAAACGAAAATAGATTTAGTACAATTGTTAGAGTTATATAAAAATACTGCCTTTTGGGCGCAAAATCGCACTTTAGAAGATGTAGAAATTGCCATTGCTAATAGTAACCCTGTTATTTCTATTTGGGATAATCAAAGGTTGATTGGTAGTGGTAGGGCAACTTCTGATGGGGTTTATCGCGCTACGATTTGGGATGTGGTAATTCACCCTGACTATCAAGGTTATGGTTTAGGAAGTAAATTGGTAGAAACTTTAATTAGTCATCCTCATCTGAGTCGAGTGGAGAGAGTTTATTTAACTACGACTCATCAACAAAAGTTTTATCAAAAAATTGGTTTCATCGAAAATTCGACAACAACGATGGTTTTATATAATCGTTATCCTACTAGCAATGATTTTATGAAAGAATGTCAACAATTAACAGTTGATAATTAACAATTAATTTTAGATAATAGGCATCTTGTTTGCTATGGTGAGTGAGATTTAAAAAGTTGATCAATTTTTTTTAGATGCCAAATTCAGAGTATCAAGGCGACTTGACGCTGGTATTGCAGAAAGTAAATGCCATAGATAACTATGGGTAAGTTTTATATAACAGGAAGAAATACCTGCCATTGTGTAGAGTCGTTGTTTTCAGGGTTAGAATTTAAGACTAATTTTCCTGCCATCATTTCCAATAAAATTTCTGCTAACATAATTTTCATGCCACTAGATAGTTGAGGCAGACTGTTTAATTGTTTCAATTCTTCTATGGGTAATTTAATTAAATTGATATTTTCACTAATGCTTAAATGCTGAGAAGGAAAGTCAATGTTAATAATAGCTTGTTGAGTATCTTCTTCAATGAGGAGAGTTAAAGTTATTTTTCCCATGTTGCTATAATCAATAACTACTTCTAATAAGAAAAAAAGAGTGTTGATTAATTTTTCTCTATCAACATTGACAATGACATTGTCTCTTATCTCTCCTAGTTTTAAGCTGAGATTTCGATTTGCAGCTTGTAAAGACATTATTTCGTGTATATCTTCTAATAATTCTCCTAAATTTACTTTTTGGATTTCTAAGGTTAGCCTACCTACTTCTAGTTTAGACACTTCGGTTAATTGATCAATAATTCCCATTAATTTCTTGGCATATTTATACGCCTCCTCAATAAATTCTCTTTCTTCTTCCTGACTTTCACATAAATCACTGATAATTAATTGATGTAACCCCATTAAGCTACTAAGAGGGGATCTAATTTCATGGGCGATTCTACCGAGAAAACCTGCTTTAAAACGACTATTTTGTAGGGATTCTTGATAAGCTAGTTTCGTTTTGGTCAATTCTTCTGTAAGATTATTAATATCTGTCATAGGGGTTTAAAAAGATTGAATATTTGAGTAACAATTAAGTTATATTCTTGAAAAGAGAAAATTAATTAGCATTCCTTAATTGAAGTATAAAAGCAAAAATGAAAGAAGACAAGTTCAAAACTTGTTTTATGTACTTTTTTTTGCGTTTTTGCACCATGAGCGCCTTTGCGAGAGATAATTTATCAAGATCAATTGAACATTAGTTAGAGGAAATCAAAGACTATTATAATTTTCACTTTGATTTAATATACAGTTAATTTTGCCTATTAATTTATATGTCTTCACCATCACCATCAAATAAACCTTATAAAAGTCGATTATTTAATTTTGTCAACCGACATTATATCAAGTTAAATAGTCAAGTTAATGTTAAATTTCGTGAATGGGGATATGTGGCAAAAACGGGTTTACAAACTTTAGTTTTTCCTTTCTTTTGGCTATGGGAAACCACAAAAAAAATTAGTAAAACTTTTTCTCCGGCTTCTTCTTCTGTTTCTTCTGGGTTAAAAAATTCTTCACTACAAAAAACTTTGACTTCAGGAGATGATTTAATTAAAAGTGTCAATGAAGCGATTAATCTTCATCCTCAATTAACCTCTTTTCCTGTCAAAAATTTTCAAGGTTTTGCTAGTCGCTTAAAAGATAAACAGATAATTTGTGTTTTAGAAAATAATAAGTTTAGTGATATTATTCCTTTGGATAAACAAGGAGAAGTTAATAACATTATTAATAATGTTATTGATAGATTAACTAATCCTCAAATTTTACCTTCTACTGAAAACTATAACTTTTTTTCTCGATTTTTAGCTTGGTTTAATATTTTCGGAAAGTCAAAGATGGAAGTAAAAATTTCTCAAGATATTAATAACCTTCATCCATCAGATTTAGTTTTAAATAATAGTGAATTTTCTTTGGATTTTTCCCCTCAGCAATCTTATCCGCTTATTTTATTTATAGATAACTTTTTCGCTAGTTTAGAAACTATTTCTTTTTCTTTGAACAGTGGTAACATTATTACCTTAGAAAATGAAAATAATAATATTGAGATTAACTCTGAAAATTTAAATGAAAAACAAGACAATACTTTCTCTATCTTGATTTTTATTCAACAGGCGATCGATTATTTTTTTAAGAGAAAGAAAAACCCTAATAATTTAATCGATAATAAAAAAGATGATAATATCCTTAGTCAATTACCATCTCAATCTAATAATAAACCTTCTTTACCAGAAATTGACAATAAGTCTTCAACTAATCCAATTCAAATCATAATTAGTCAATCTCAGGAAACAATATCAGAAATAATCCCTCTTATTCAAGATACAGCCGAAGAAATTATTACTCAGAGTTTAACTCAACTTAATGTTGCGAAAAATAATCTTAATAATAAACTCAATAATCCTGAAGACCCTTTTCAAGTTAAAATACTAATTTGGGCAGCAATTAATTACTTTTTTAATAAGAAAAATAAGCCTAATAATTTAGCGTCAAATAATAATCAACAAAACTTTTTACCGAGTTTTTCAAGCACCGAAGTTATCTTAATTAATGAAGAAGTTGC
This sequence comes from Geminocystis sp. GBBB08, assembly GCF_016743215.1. Lineage (GTDB taxonomy): Bacteria > Cyanobacteriota > Cyanobacteriia > Cyanobacteriales > Cyanobacteriaceae > Geminocystis. Next base: position 5,186 of record NZ_VRZC01000086.1, on the reverse strand, counting down.
CGATCCTTGGTTATCATGGGAAGATTTATATGGTGATAATACCTTGCCTGATTTTTCCCCTCACAATGATAATTCTTTGAGAATTATTGAGGATAAGGAAATTATAGAAGAAACAGACAAAAAGGCGATCGCATTAACTTCAGAATTGTCAGAATTGCCGATGGCAAAGGAGAAAAATAATCAAACAATAACCAGAAAAACTGACTCGGAAAATGCAACCATAAAAAAAGATAAAAGAGAGAAAAAAGAAAAGGTCATTTTAGAAGCAATAGAAGTCAAAGTAATCGAGATAAAATATGAAAAACATTTTCTACAATTTATTTTAGAAAAACTTGATCAACTGATGCTATGGCTGGAAGAAATTATCGTTAAAATAGTCAAGAAAATAAAATCGTTAGTACAAAAATTGAATTAACTTTAGTTAGGGTATGCTGTTGGGAATCAGAAAGCTATAAAAATCTTAGAATTTAGAATTTAGCCATTGCCCATTGCCCATTGCATCGTTGCCCAAATAAATTGTTAATTGTTAAAAGACTAAAGGATGTTAAATAGCGATAATTTAATTATACCTATTAACTATTTCACAGCGATACATTCTATTTCTACTAAAACATCTTTTGGTAAACGAGACACTTCGACACAAGCACGCGCTGGAGGATTTTCAGGGAAATATTCACCATAAACTTGATTCATCGGACTAAAATTAGTTAAATCACTGAGAAAAACACTTGTTTTCACAATATTTGACCAATTAACTTCAGCTTGAGTTAAAATAGCTTCAATATTCGCCATAACTTGCTTTGTTTGTGCCGTAATATCACCCTCTCCGACAATTTCTCCTGTGTCAGGATTTAAAGGAATTTGTCCAGCAATAAAAATAAATTCACCTTGTGCTACGATTGCCTGACTATAAGGGCCGACAGGGGAAGGAGCATTTTTAGTATAAATAACTTTTTTTGTATTCACTATAATAATTAGGAATTAGGAATTAGGAATAACCAATGATCAATTTAGAAATTAAGGATGAGGAATAGGCATCTTGCCAGTAATTTATAATTTCCTTGATTTGTAGCTTACTTAATTATTACTGAAAAAATAACTGCTGCCAAGAAAATGACAACAGTTTTTAGTATTATATACGAGTTTCTTAATAAGCTAGACCCATACTACGAGTTGTCTCCGCACCTAAATAGACACGGATACTGAGAAAGTCAGTAGGACAAGCAGTTTCACAACGTTTACAACCAACGCAATCTTCAGTGCGAGGAGAAGACGCTATCTGTGCCGCCTTACAACCATCCCAAGGTACCATTTCTAATACATCAAGAGGACAAGCACGAACACACTGGGTACAGCCGATACAGGTATCGTAAATTTTTACACTATGGGACATAAAATAAAGACTCCTTACTGATTTTTATCAATGATTTCTCAAATTTAAGGTTTACTTTACCGCAGTATATAATCTTCGTCACCGTTTCTGATATATAACTTTAAACTCTGTAACAATTATTATTAGTATGTTTTTAGAAATAATATAGTATTATAAGGAAATCAGGATCATCGAATCTTTACCGGTAACAATTCGTTATAATTGTGTCTAAGTGCTTTTTTTGTTATAATTGCGTTTATCCTGAAAAAAAAGACAAATTAGGAGTAAGATATTTTAAATTATCTTAGATCAACTCAAGAGATAACAGTGATCATGTTTGGGTTTGACATTATCAAATGCAGCAAACTTAATCATCGTAAAAATTTTCCAATTGTCTGAGTGTCTTTTGCCTTTTATCTTCTGCTATATTTGTTTGAATGAAACAATTAATTCCATTATTCCATGAATATAAATAATGTACTAAGAAATAAGTCATATTATGAGGATAATCAAAACTTATTTTCTATGGATAAAGCAAAAAGTAATAAATAACCAATCGAGAATTTTTCATCCCAGAGTATCTACTCTTAAAAGAAATCCATAGTTTTTCATACAGTTTATTAAAACTTTTTTATGATCTTAACTAAAGAAATAATTTTCATTACTTAGAACATTTTATTTGCTATTTATAAATATGAATAATGGTGGTAAATTGAATAACATTGACTAGTCATACAAATCTAGGGAATATAAATCACCAAAATTTGATTTATTTAAAAAATCCCAAGATAAATGAAGGTAAAAAAAATTGATAGAGCTTATGAATAATTACAGATTTTCCTTAGCTAATCCCAAAGATTTAGAGAAAGATAAACCTCATTTTTAATTTTAATCAGTCTTCGGAAATAATGACTTAAATATTTAGATAGTCAAGAACAAAAATAGAGAATTATTTTAGTTAATTAATCATGATAAATAGAGCAGTCATTTATCAAAAATCTCAGCTTAAAAGTGTTAATCTCTAATAAATTTATCCCAGAGAAGTTAAGAATAAATATTGTATAAAAAAAAGCTAATCTATCAGTTTTTATCGGTAACAAATCTAAAGAATAATAACATAACATTATCATCAAAATTTTTTGAGGGAATTGAATGCCAAAACAAATTATTATTGCAGAAAAAAATCATATAGCGGCAGTATTTGCTGATGATCAAATTCAAGAATTAGTAGTTGCGACAGGAAATCAACAAGTAGGAGATATTTATTTAGGTACGGTAGAAAATATAATTTCTGGTATCGATGCCGCTTTTGTTAACATCGGTGATGCAGAAAAAAATGGTTTTATTCATGTAACGGATTTAGGGCCTTTAAGATTAAGAAAAACTGCCGGTGCGATTACGGAATTATTATCTCCTCAACAATCTGTATTAGTTCAAGTAATGAAAGAGCCTACGGGTTCAAAAGGACCTCGTTTGACAGGGAATATTAGTCTCCCAGGTCGTTATCTGGTATTAATGCCCTATGGTAAAGGAGTTAGCCTTTCTCGAAGAATTAAAAATGATAATGAGCGTAATCGCTTACGGGCTTTAGCTATTTTATTAAAACCAGCGGGGATGGGCTTATTAGTGCGTACAGAGGCAGAAGGCACTACAGAAGAGGGAATTATTGAAGATTTAGAATTATTACAAAAACAATGGGAGAAAATTCAACAAGAGGCGAATACCATTAACGCCCCAGCTTTACTTAACCGAGATGATGATTTTATTCAACGGGTATTGCGAGATATGTATGCCGATGATGTAAATCGCATTGTGGTTGATTCAGAAGATAGTGTAAAACGTGTTAAAAAACAGTTGATTAATTGGGGTGGAGGGCGACATCCTGAAGGTATTGTAATTGATTATCACCAAGAAACTCGCCCGATTTTAGACTATTTCCGAGTTAATGCAGCCATCAAAGAAGCCTTGAAGCCCAGAGTAGATTTACCTTCTGGAGGTTATATTATCATCGAACCAACAGAGGCTTTAACGGTTATTGATGTCAATTCAGGCTCTTTTACTCATTCAGCGACTTCCAGAGAGACGGTTTTATGGACTAATTATGAAGCGGCGGGAGAAATTGCCCGACAGTTGAAGTTACGGAATATTGGCGGTGTTATCATTATTGATTTTATTGATATGGATTCTCGCCGTGATAAACTGAAATTGTTAGAGCATTTTAACCGAGCCTTAAAAACTGATAAAGCACGTCCTCAAATTGCTCAATTGTCAGAGTTAGGATTAGTGGAGTTAACCCGTAAACGTCAAGGGAAGAACGTATATGAATTATTTGGATTACCTTGTTCTCATTGTGCCGGTTTAGGGTTAATAGCTCATTTACCCGGTCATCATCATGAAATTGAACAGTTACCGCCTAGTTATTATCAACCGATTATTGTCAATAAAAATTCTGAAAAAACAGTTATAGAGGATAAAAATAGCTTCTTAGAAGATTATACCAATGATCAAGAGGATAATAAATTAATCAATCACCCTAGTTATGAAGAATCCACCAATGGCACTCGTCGCCGTCGTCGCCGTCGGGAAACCACAGGTAAAGAAGAACCAGTTTTAATCGCAACTAATGGGCAAACTACAGAATCTGAGGCTAAACCGGAAAGAAAAAGTACTATTCTCAATCGTACTCCTCAGCGGGATGAGACGAAAATGGAAAAAGTAGTCATTAAAATGACAGAAGCAGAACAAGATATTTATGCTTTAATGGGTGTTTCTCCTTTACTTCATTTAGAACAAGAATTTAAAGATCCTAAATCTGTACTAATATATATTGCTTCTCCTGATGATGAATCTAGTATTTCTGACGATATACCTCAAGAAGAAGATCAAAATAATTCTGTGGGAGAAATTTCTGAAAATCGCCTTTTAGATGCGATCGCCAATATTGTCCCTTTTTCTGAAAATAACCATAACAATGAAACAGAGACATTAGAATCGGGGGAATCTGTAGAAGAGGAAATAGAAGAAAGTAAAAATGATGGCGCTGTGGAAATAGAAGAAACAGAACCTGAAATCATAAATATTAGTAATATTATCGAGCCTGAAACTATTTCAGAAGCAATAATCAAACAAGCGTTAGAACAAGAACAACCGGTAGTACGTACTCGTCGTCGTCGCACTTCTACTTCTTCAGCATCGTAATCAGGAATGAGGAATTAGAATTTAGAATGAGGAAATTGAGCATCATTGCCCATTCCCTTGCCTTTTAAGAAGAGATAAGGGGGGGGTTTCTGTCAGATAAAAAATAATAAGAATTGCTTAGGATAGATGTTTTCAAAAAATAAGTAAAGTTCCTTAATTTAACCAAAAAAATCAGAAAGATAGTTTTTATCTTGAAGGTAATTTTTAGATTGTAGGTAAGAAAATTAAACTACCTAAAATTGACTGAGAGTAACTGGGTTTTTTCTGATGAGATTTGAGCCAAGTAGGAATAAAAATCCATCCAGCAAAAATTAATAAGGCAAGAAAGCCAAATTTAGTCATTAAACTAATTAACTGGTTTAACGGGATAATCATACCCACAAAATAAGCTAATGTCACCACAATTACACCCCAAACTGTCGCACCCATAAAGTTATAAAAGAGAAATTTAGGATAAGGCATTTCCACAATCCCGGCGATAGGCCCGGCAAATATTCGTAATAATGAGGTAAAACGTCCGAAAAGACCGGACTGAGCTCAAGTTTCCAGCAATTTACGTTTAGCCTTTTCAACCGCACCTTACGGAAAACCCAAAAAAAGGGTAGGTTTCGTTAAA